>NZ_JAWOWF010000022.1:0-18073 GCF_033340295.1 Vibrio sp. 1401 | reverse complement strand
AAAACAAAACGGCTGGCATTAACTGCCGCCCTAAAAAACAAAATGGCTGGCATTAACTGCCGCCCTAAAAAACAAAATGGCTGGCATTAACTGCCGCCCTCAAAACAAAACGGCTGGCATTAACTGCCACCCTAAAAAAATAAAGCCTGCTATCAGGCTAAAACTTGTTGTCGGTGGCGGTTTGAGTGATCAAACAGAGCCGTCAGCACTTGGTGATTATGCTCATGGCATACCAAGTCGGAGGGGAGTCCAGGCTCCAGGAGGACGATGGTCGCGTCATGTCGTTTTCATCAATGAATAAATAATGAATCGTGATCCGCACTCTTGCGACGTTCTCTCACAAGAACGGTGCCACGTCGGAGACGATATCAACCCACCCCCTTGCCTATTCAGGTCGGCGTTTTCGACGCTGAACGCCGTCTTGGCACGAGTGGGGGCATGAAATCATTAAATTCGGATTGTCGTCCTAAAGGTCAGCCGCAACATAGATGTTGAACGGTGTGCTGCGCCTATGGAATGACAGTCAATGAAAACGCCAATTCTTTGGCGCTTGCCAACAGAAACGCCTAACAGCTCGCGCTCACGGCCTACAGAGGCTTCAAGAAATTGAGGTTTCGACTCAACGAATTCAGCGCCAATGCCGCTGAACCTAACTCTAATCAAGTTGATGAAAACTTGAACCTTCAGCCGCCTCATAAGATGGCGGTCTGCAAGCGATCCGGGCACTTGTGAACCCTTCACTTCACAACACACGCTCGAACTCGGAACTGAGCTGCCGCCTTTGACGGCAGACGATAGCGTTCCTCACTCACACTACGACTGTATTTTTTGATCGCCTTTCGCGAGGCTTCGCATTGCCTGTCGCAATGTCCGTCCGCGTATGGGTTTCGATCGCCTTTTTGTCATTAAGGAACCGATATGTCATATCAACAACATGAAAAAAAACGTCATCGGGCCGCCAATTCAGGCGGCGTGCCAATTGACGCCTATCGCGCGAGCCTGACACTGGCCACCGCGATGAATGAACTTCGCCCCAAAGCGCGAGGCAAACGCCCTCATTCAAGCACCGAATTGACCCTGTTCCACCTGTACTTTCTCTACCTATGGATCACAGGCAGCCTCGAAGGGTTAACGGATGCAAAAGATATTCCAACGCTGGAATTAGTCACTGCGGCCGCTGACTGCCATGCGCATTGCCTGCGCCGAATTCGAACAAATGGCATTTCGTGGATCGAGTACGCCGTTGCCTATCCCTGTCAGGCCGGCACGCAATACCTCTGGCAACCGTTCCCAAGCGCGCTCAATCCCCTGTTTAGTTATTGGCTGACTCACCATGACGATGACTTGGCATTAACCCAAGAGCAAAAACAAGCACTGTTTGGGACACTCAAGGGGCGAAAGTGGCGGGCTCCAGCCCCCCTTCGCCACCACCACATGCTGCGCAAAGACCGCTTATTCTCGTACTTATCTCACGAAGCCAGCATCGACCCGTTTTTATCCACCCCGGCCAAAACCATATTGATCGGCCAGGCACACCATGGCAGTGCGATTGCCTATCAAAAACTGAGCAGCAATCACATTCGTTATGAGATTTTTTGCGCGCACAATCGATATTTAGGCCGTTTGGCCAGTGCCATCAATGAAAACCAACTTAGCCCGTATTGTGAATTAACCACCCCAGGCCGGCACTCCGCACACCCACTATTGAGTCAGACGATGACATTACCGGCCTACCTACAGCAAACGGGTGCGATCTGTGCCTATCACATGGAAATCACCGAGGGGACGCGCACTTATATCGAGATCCCCGCGACCTATTTTGGCTCTCATAAAGCGCTGGCGATGTCCGATCTCAACGTGTTTTTTCACTACCTACACACACAAGTGGCATCGCTCGCCCCGTTGAACCGTCACGATGACGAAGCGCTGCGACATTACCACAATGCAAAAGCATTGGAGCTGTCACTGCTCTTCGTTCTGCTGACGGGCACACGCCCGACCCACCACATCTCCATCGAACGCCAACACTGTTTTGATCTGCGCTTTGCGCTGATCAAAGACAAGGGGCGTTATCGCAGTATTGAGCTGTGTGATCACCTTAAAGAGAAAATTCAGCAATACCAAGTGCTGCAGCGTCGCACCCTAGACGCCCTTGAGCCGACGTCGTCCAACGCCAATCGACTGCTCTGGTATTGGATTAATGACGCCAACTGCACTCAACCTTGCCGCGCCAAACAACTGCGTCAGTTTATGGTGCAACACTGGCAGGCGTGCTTTGCCCAAACCCCGTCAATGACCGCGGCCAAATCGGTCGTTCCCTACCAGCTGCGCCACTCCTTTGCACAGCACGCGCTATTGGCCACCAACCCAAGACTGACCACGCAGCAAGTGGATAGCCTGATGGGACACAGCAACGTTGGCGAGCATTTGGGTGATCACTACAGTTTCTCTGCGGTTCATCACGTACTTAGCCATCATCTGGCGCAGTGGGCTCAGGCGTTGCAGCTTGACTCTGGCTCATCGATGGCACAACAGGAGAATTGAACATGGCCCATCCCGCTTTAAAGCACACCGGCGCAAAGCCGCTACATTCAGAGACGCACACGGTCGCGCAATTTTACGCGCAGCAATCGCTCAACCACGCACCATTAGACGAGCTCAGTGAGATCTTAAACAAAATAGACACATACAGCACGCACACCAGAGTACTTGAACAGTCTGAGTTAGCCGCAATGAATCACGACATTCACCTCATCCCCTCGGGGAGGCAAAGCGTGCTTAAGCAAGCGAGAGATGAAGTCTTACTGTATCTCCAGCAGCTTTGTGGTTGGCGTCTACCCGAAACCAAAACAAAGCAGTTTATTGACCACCAACACAATTCAATGGTGGCGATTTATCAACACAGTGAAATCGCCCACCTCATCTATCGTGCATATTGCCAAGCGCTGCCATTGCACGTCATGCAGCGCTCAGACATTAACGTTGCTTGGGTAGCGATCACATTAATGATGGACGTGGCACCGCTTCCCTTACACTATTGGGGCGAGCGTCTTATGGACCCAGAACCACTGGAGTGGGTGGACGGCATGCTGACCATCAGAATTACGCACCCCAAAAAGCTGTCCTATTTTGACGATGATGAACCGGTAAGTTTTACGCGCTACGCCATCCCCCCATTGGCAGCGAGAGCTTTTACCCACTGGCAGACACACGCACCACTCAACACCACAGAACACAAAGAGAAGAAACTGCTCGACGCCTTAAACCAGTGGCTGGTTGGTTACTATCCTGACCAACGTCCACTGAGTGCCCTCAACTGGCATCGAGCTTTACAAGCGTTATGGCTCCATCGCTACCGCTTACCCCCAGAAGTGCTCAACGACTTTTCCGATCCGCTGCGCCATGTCAGCCCCAGATCCCATGGCATTGCCGCATTGAATCGTCAGCAAATGGAGCACATCTTTGCTGAGCACGATCTGTGTTCAAACGAGATGGAGGGGGAACATCGAGCCAAGCGATCATTTCGACATTGGCCACATAAGACGCTGCTTAAATTCATTGACGGCCGCCGCGCAACGAGGCCCGCCCAGCCGCCATTCGATCGCCACAACCTTCTGCCTCGACTGGTGTATGACTATGTAGAAGAGCTGCACCGACTGGGCGGCGTAAAAAAAGGCACCCTGGCGGCGAGCAGCATTACACGCTATGCCAATGTGGCCACAGACCTTGTCTCACACCCGCTCTCCTATGAGGTTGCCACGCAAAAAAATACGCTTCAGGCGTGGGCGAACACCGTATATGGCGCATTACGAGACGAGCAATCCCAATGGTTTATGTATCGCTTTTTCCGATTTTTGACCCAGCAGGCGCTCACCTCTGAGCTGGATCTTCGAGTCTTTGACAAACCAGTTCGGCCAACAAAAGTGGATGCGTTGTCGCTGGGCGCAGAGGACGTTCACAGTCTGACGACAACCCTGTTGTCTGGCGGCGGCTCTCCATTGCAACGGCTATTCAGCAGTGTGGCCACGTTACTCGGTTATTATGGTGGCTTACGGCGAGGCGAAGTCCTGCGGCTCAGGATGAAAGATATTCGCTGTACTACCAGCAAAGGGGCCCATTTTGATGTTCGGATCACCCGTACCAGCGAAGGAGGTCCCAAAGGGGGGAAACCTCGTTGGGTGTACATGGTGCTCCCCGAGGCCGCGGCCAAGCTCATTCGATTGGTGATGTCACTCAAGCAAACCTGTCAGCCCAAAACGCCCTTTCTTGGTTTCATTGGTGAAAGCAAAAGTTCTCGTGAACGCCATTACCTTAAGCCGATATCCAAAGCCCTCAAAGCACGGTTTGGTAAACGCGCCCGATTTCATCACTTGCGCCATGCAGGGGCCACACTACTCTATCGCCAAGGGCTTCACCTTGCATGTGGACGTTTCAGCGAAGCCTCGATGAAAGGCGTTGAGCAGTCCATTACCACCCATTTGCTCGCAGAGTCCATGGTGAACGCCAGATTTCAATACTGGTTACAAGGCCGAGAATTTGGGCAAGTGAATAATGCGCTGCTGTTTGATGAAATTGGTCGCCAGTTGGGACACCAATATTATGCAACGACCCGACTGCATTATCTGCATGGCATGGAGTGGGTCACCCCATTTTTTGTGCCTCAACAGCGCCGCTATAGTCGTGCTGAGCTGCGCTATATCTTAGGTCTGTCCCCCCTCTCCAATGATGTTTCCCGCATCCTCACATCATTGGTGCCTGAATATGCCACCCTCTCGGTACCAGAGAAAAAGTCGTATCACCCAATACTGACTCATGAGCAACTCAACGGATTATTGATGGGACGGCTGAATGTCAGCAGGGTCTCCATGCCTCACCCTAACACCGACACGCAGTTCAATGATAACGATTGGATAACCCTATGGAATCACACCACTGAGCAACAAGCATTACGTTGCGCCAATCCGCAGCATGCCGAATTTATGTGGCAGACTCAGGCTTGCCTGCACATGTTGCACACTGGCCAACAGACGTTTGCCGCCATTAGCAAGGTGTGGCAAACATTCGGACAGCACAAACCGTTTCTCATCGAGAAAACCGCCCTCTCCGCGCTCAAAACACTGGGGCCTTTAATGCTGACACAGGCGCACACCTTCATCTTTGAAAGTCCGTGTAATCAGAAAACACAAAAAGCGCTGAATGCGCTTCGTTCAATCGGTATTGATGCTCCGCTCCATATGACGCTTCATCAAAACCGAAAACGCCTGGACAGTAAAAAGTGGGCGTTCATCCAACATCAGCTACTTAACTCCGGCGACACGGCAGAAAAACGCATCCACAACACAGGGAAAACCTACCTCACTTTGACGTTATCTGTGCCCAATCTCCCACTCGCTGCGCGACATGAATTTCGCCAGTGGTGGACACGTCATACTCAACCAAACTTATAAGGATAGCCGCATGAAAACATTAACTTTCCAACCTGAAACCCATGAAAGCATCACACACTTCACTCAACGCATCAGACATGGCGATCCCAACCCCTTTATTACGCTGGTGATCAGCCATCATGCTGACATTTCGATGATTGGCGGACCGAGCAGTGATCTCTGCCAAGTCACGATCCCCAAAGAAGACAATCCGGAACTTCCCGCAGGCTTCTGGTCGTTCAGCGCGACCGCCTTTCGCCAATACTGGCAAGGACAAGCAACAAAATTGCAGAAAAAAGAGCCCATCACACTCAAGGTCATAGATACACGCACTCCCTCCCACCTGACGCTCGAGGGGATCACTGACCTGAACTCGTTTCGCTATGCCGAGTCGCAACCTGCGTGTGAGCACCACCTCGCGTTTTATAACGCCATCAACACCAAATCCACGCGTACCTTAAAAACGGACCAAGCCATTGCAATCCTCAACACCGCTGAAACCTATGTGCCCTATCAAGTGTTTGAACTCAGTAAAGAAGACCGTATGGTACGCATTGAACGTGACAATGACATCTTGCCTTTTCCACTGCCTGACACGTTAGACGTGGACTTCAATATGACGTTAACCCCCGAGGCCATGGCATCAATGGCGTATTTGGCCCACTCGACCCACAAACCGACGCTGTCGATGTATTTAGATGATGAACAAGCCATTTTTAGCGATGGGATCACGACGCTGAGCCACTCACTGGCACCACTGCGCGCCTATCGTGAGAAACAGCAACAACACTACGAGCTGGAAGCAAAAATAGTGATCAATATCTTTGAGTTCAAAAAGGAGCTTCAAGACTTTAAAAACATTGAAGAAGTAAGTAAGGCTAATCAGGCGCTTCTTTATATTGCTTCTGAGAACGTTTATCTAGGCGCACTCTCAAGTGCGGGCAGCGTTATGCGTCTGCACACAGCGGATATTAGCGTCACCCACCCACACGTTTATGCCGTGAACCTCAATGCCATCACTAAAGTAAAAATTAAAGATATTACCGGTGCAAAGGCAATCAAGCTGACTGTGTTGAAAAATACGCATGGTGAGCGAAAGTTGGGGTTTCATAATGATAAAGACAAAGAACACCCCTATGTTAGCGTGCCGTTGGAATTGGCGACCTCAAAACTGGCTGAACTGAAGCAGCGTATTGAGGCCGAAAAAGAGCTTGAGCAGGATCTCTCTGGCAAGCAAGCCGATATGATCGGCTTTGATGATGTTTGACCGTTTTGTACCTGATGAAAAATAATGGGGCGCAAACACTGGACAAACATCCAGCTGCAACTATAGTATTAAGTGACCTTTCATCCAATAAAGGGGGATTGATTTCAATTTCCTTTTATTGGACTGAAGACTTGAGAGGTGCCGAGGTTTCTCGGGATTTCGAAGAGAGAAAGACAAGCAGTTGGGATAGGAAGGCGGCAACCTCCCTACCCCGTACCGGCTGCGCAGCGTTTAACCCACCCCAGCCGATGGCACGATTCTAGCGAATTCCATCGGTGAGGGACAGATCTATTTAGCGATCTGACACCGATGGAGACCACTATGGCTCATATTCGCATCCGCCCTAACGGGCGCATTCAATTCGATCTGCACTTGTACGGACAGCGTTTTCGTGAAGGCACTAAGCAGATGGCCACCCCAAAAAACCTCAAGATCGCGCAGGCGACCCTGAAACAAATGAACGCGGAAATCGATTTAGGGACATTTCAGTACCGCGATTATTTTCCGCACAGCAAAAAAGTCGCCACTTTTGAGGCGCTGCAACGCGCCAAATGCCCCGATCACCTTTATCCTTTTTTTGATGTCTACGCCAAGCAGTGGTATGAGCGCCAAAAGGCCAACTGGAAACCCAGTTATCAACGTGTGGTCTGGAACACCTTAGAATGCTACCTCCTCCCTGAGTTTGGTAACACACTGGTATCCGAAATCAGCCTGTCTCAAGTGGATTTCTTTCGTCAGTTTTTGAAAGAGTGCACCAAAAGCGGTGGCTCAAGAAAACTGACCAACAAACGCATTAACAATATTCTCTGGCCATTGATTGCCATCGTCAGTTTGGCCGCCGAAGAGCTCAAATTTGATTACCCCTTTCGCCGTTATAAATCGCTTCGAGAAGAGAAGGCCGAGTCCAAACCGCTGACCGCTGAAGAAGTGCACCACTTTCTGGCGTGTGTGGATGCGCACTGGCGAGATTATTTCCAGCTACGATTTTGGACAGGCATGCGAAGCTGTGAAGTACACGGACTGTGCTGGGAGCACATTGATTTTGATCACCGTCTGATCCGAATACGACAAAATCTGGTCAATGGGGCTGTATGTGATGTGAAAACGCCGAAATCCCGACGTGATTTAGTCATGAACGATACGCTTTATGAGCTGTTCCTACGCCAAAAAAACAGCCCTTATACCAGTGATACGTTTGTGTTCACCAATAGGAAAGGCCAGGGCTTAGACACCCACTGGGTGAGTAAAAAAATTTGGCATCCAACGCTTGGCAAAGCGGGGCTTAAAAAGCGCCGCGCCTACGAAACCCGACACACAGCTGCCGTGCTCCATATTGCTGCTCATGAGAACCCACTTTATATCTCTCATATGCTTGGGCACAGTGATACTCAACTCTTGTTCGACGTGTATGCGCCTTATGTCGCTAACGCTTCTCGTATTGATGGGCAAGCGTTCACTGCCATGATGTCAGGAGGCGCACAATGACGATCCTCACCTTTGAGAAACCCGAGCATTTTCTGAAAAGCCTCACACAACACCAACAAATCGCCGCTTTTGCGCTCGGGGGGCAGAACCCTAAAGTTTATGTACATTTAAAGGCAACTGGGATACCTCAAGCACTCGCACACCAACAGGCGATTGAGAGGCTAGCGAACCATTTCTATCAAACACTCAGGTACAAGCCCGATTGTCAACGTGCACTGGATCGTCATCATGCTTTGGTTGTTGAGAACGTGCCTATCATGTGTGAGGATGTCGAACTGCACCTAAAATACCCTGAGCTTCCGCTCGTCAAATATTACTCTGCGATCCAATATGCGAATAATCAAGTGGATATCATCGAAATTTGGGATCGTCATTTCAGTCTGTCTCGGGCGTTATGCTTTGCCATACACCACAAGCTCATAGAGCCTAAATCGCAAATTGGGTATACCCATGATATGGTGCTTGTTGAATTGTCAAACCAAAAGCAGAGCTTTTGTTATATTCAAAACAGCGTACCCCTTTGTTTTCATGTCGGGCAATTTCAATATTTACAATTACCCTTGCCCTGGACTACATCCCTCTAACAGGACCGTACGTATGGGTCTCGTATACGGCTCATGCATACTCCATATCACCTCGATTGGAGGCACTATGCTAATCTTAGGATCATGTGTTGTGCGCTTTGTGGGAACAGTTTGTTGTTTTCAACATTGTTGGTAACTTTCATTGCAGGATTTGGCATTCTGACTATTAGCCAGTGACGCCCTTGCCATTCGGATTACCTTTCCTTTGGTCACTATGACTCCACTTTCTTTCAAATGGAGGGTGGGTGTAGCTTTGCTGGGCAAACAACGACGAGGGCTCCCACATGGGAGCCCTCGTATTGATGTTGCATTTTAACTAGCCTTTGCCACAGGTCACGTATGTAAACATCGCTGTTTCCCAAAATTGCGATTTTCTTCGTCTATTCGTTCATACACTTTTCCCATAACAACAAAAATTGAATATTGGCAACTTATCACTCCTAACCCCTACTGAATAAGATAATTAGATAGATACTTCAAATCGAGCTTTTGGAGTTATAGAATTTGAGCTAAAATTAGTCGATATAATGAAAATAACCGTTGGCTAAATTATGTTCCTCGAGCTTAGTTTTATCTTTTTTTCTTCATTTACAACTCTATTCTTGATGCGAAAAATAGCAAAAAGAATTGGTCTTGTAGACAAACCAAATGCCAGAAAACTGCATGATGGTGCAATTCCTTTGGTAGGTGGGATTTCCATTTGCCTAGTGCTGGCGCAGTACTTAACTTTTAGGCCTGAAGCAATCGAACATAGCTGGCTGTTCTTGTTATGTATTGCTGTCCTTACTTTTGTCGGTGCCGTTGACGATAAAATAGATTTGAGCTTTAAAGTTCGTATGGGAGTTCAAGCCATTTTATCGATTATAATGATGAAAGTTGCTGATATTGAGCTACATAGCTTAGGCAATTTGTTCGGAATCGGTGAGATATCATTAGGTTTGGGGGGGACATTAGTTACCATTCTGGCTGTCATTGGAGCGATTAATGCGTTTAACATGGTGGATGGTATTGATGGCTTGTTGGGTGGACTATCTATCGTAACTTTTGGTGCCATTGCACTCTTGCTACAAGTAGACAGTCAGCACGGTTTAGCTTACCTATGCGTTGTCATTATTGTAGCGATGCTGCCTTATATCTTTATGAACTTGGGAGTACTGGGACGAGAGCGTAAGGTATTTATGGGAGACGCCGGTAGTATGATGATTGGCTTTACTGTCATTTGGTTACTTTTAGGAGTAAGCCAAACGGAAGGCACTTCACTTATGCGCCCAGTAACTGCACTTTGGCTTATTGCAGTACCATTAATGGACATGGCAGCAATTATGATTCGCCGAGTTAGAAGAGGCGATTCCCCATTTAAACCGGACAGAGAACATTTGCATCACATTTTCCAGCGTTTAGGCTTAGGCCCAAGACAAACGCTAGTTGCTATATGTTTGATCGCCGCAATGTATGCGTCATTCGGAATTTATGGTGAGGCAACAAACATTCCTGAAGTAATAATGTTTATGCTATTTATTGCCTGCTTTATAGTTTACTCTGTTGTCTTGGCGTATATCTGGAAAATAACTCGCTTTATCCGTGCTAAGTTAGGAAAGGACACCCGCGTAAACGATACTTCTTTTGCAAAATAGTGCCGCCCCGCTTAGAAGCCCGGCGCGCTCCGCCCAAAAACCTCGCTACATAAGTGGGTTAGCCCGCCCCTTGTTTTAGGGTGAGACACAATTGTCCGCCAATCGCAGCGTTTGAGACAGATGCGCCGCCCTCAAATCGGGGGCCTCCTGGCGATCTCTCTATGCTCCTAACGTCCCCAGCAAAGGAAAGCGCCCAGCCCACCTTTTTTTGCCACAATCTCTCAATATTGAAGCCACTTTTACTCACATATGAGATCAATCGCACATTACCTATACAATTATCCCCCGTTCCTCCCTTGACGAAAAACCCACCAATGCGCCTATAATAAAACCCAACATATTGAGCTCGAAAGACAAATAACACACCATATATAGAATCAAACAGTCCTCTAAACATACCAGTGGCCCAAAAGCACCGCGTGACGATGTGAGACGCTTTCTCCTCCTTTTGGACTCTGGACGCAACAGGCTTGGTATTGGACAACAAGAGGCAATCGATGAGAGACTCAGAGCAACGAAAAAAAGCGGAGCGAAAACGAAACGCAGGAGGGGTCGCCCCGAATGCGAAACGTCACGCCTTAAAGCTGCTGGCCGCCATTATACGTCTCAAGCAGCGATTCTCCGTTCAGGTTGCCCCCCACCTTGATGCCAACCTGACCAATACCGAGAAAATCTCTCCGCTGGACAGAGCGCTGCTGCTCTTTCTCTACCTGTGGCTGATCAATCGCTTGCCTCATTGCCACTCGATTGAAGATATCCCCGATCTTCGCTTAGTCAGTGGCCGTGACGATTGCGACGCGTATCGCCTGAGAAAGATACGAAAAACCGCGCCCAGCTGGGTAGAATACGCGATGCCCCATCGCACACCGCAAGGCACCGAATGGCGCTGGCAGCCCATCCCAAACGGTCTCAATCACTGGTTCGTGGGTGCCCTCGCCCACACCAAGGCGAACAGCCAGGCGTGGCACATGAGTGAGGATGAAAAACGCGCGTTCTTGAGATTTCTTCAGACAAAATGGCGCACGCCCGTTGCCTTAAAGGGGTACGACATGATGCGGCGCGATCATTTTTATCACTATATTGACTCAATGCTGCATCGCGATCCGCACGTGTCTGTGTGCACCAAATACAGCGCACTTCAGGACAAGTCGCCGCATCATAATAGCGCGCCCGCTTATCAGAGCAGTAATACCAACGCCGTTCGTTATGAGCTTTTTCATGCCCAAGGTCGCTATCTTTCTCGGCTACACCAAGCCATGCCGAGTGACTTACTGGCGCTGTTTTGCGCGCCCGAGCCCGTCACCGGCAACGATGCGCCGCTGGTCAAAGCCCAGTCATCGGTTCCTGCCTATTTGGCCACGCCCGGAGAGATTGTTGCCTTTCGCTACGCGATCACTGATTCGACGCGCGAGTATCTTCCGATACCGGCTCAGCCGATTGGATCGACTCGACAGCTTTTGGTTAATGACGTTCGCCAATTTTTCGCCCGACTTGCCAACCAAGGCCGAGCACTGGAGAAAAAAAGACACACCACCGCCTCACTGCGTGAGCTTCACAACTTCCGCGCTTATGAACTGGCGCTGCTACTGATCACGCTCACAGGGACTCGGCCCACCCACGCGATTTCGCTTGAGAAAGCGCTGTGTTTTGATCGGCGTTCAGCGCTGGTGTTCGATAAAGGCATTTATCGAACCTTGTATTTATGCCCCGCCTTTGAACGTACCCTCCGTCGTTATCTCAGCCTACAGCGCCAGCTGGCCGACATGACGGGGATTGTGTTGGAGAGCCCCTACCTTTGGCTTACCGTGACCGAGGCGATGAGCATTGCGCACCTCAATGCCCAATCACTTCGCCAGTTTATGAGTTCAACGTGGCAGAGCGTGAACCCGAGCGAGCGTGTCGTGCCTTATCAGCTTCGCCATTTTTTTGCCCAGCATGCACTGAACTCGCTTGATCCTGTATTAACCGCCGGAGACATCGATAGGCTCATGGGGCATGCAAATTTCGGCGAGCAGCTCGGCAGCGATGTGCTGTTTCCCGCCAAGCAGCGCAAGCTGCACCGCTTTCTCGATAAGCTACCCGATTTTTTGCACCTATCTGAGCCGATGGAGGAGTACGATGTCACACACCACGCTGCGCGCTGACGCGATTACCGAGTTCCATGATAATTTGGGGTTGCCATGCGCCGCAAAAGCGGATCTTTGCTGGGTATGTGAACAGATTGAAGCGTTTGAATTACCCACGCGTGCGCTCAGCGTGCCGCAGCTTAACGCTCTCAATACTCGTATCCGTCAATTTGTCACCGGTCTTCAGCGCCACCTCAAGGCAGCGCTCGATCAAACCCTGCATTATCTCAAAGAGCGTTGTGAGTGGGAGCTACCGGCCGTACAAACGCCCGTCTTTAAGGATACCCAGCAGCAATGGCTGCTCTCCATTCTCAAACAAAGCGCGGCCGCCAGTTCGCTCCTGCACGCCTATCACGCGCAGCGAGACTCTTTTGTGCGTGAGCGCTGGGAGGAAATGGGCTGGCTTTTGCTTGTACTTAACATTGAGGTGGCGCCACTGCCCCTACTATATTGGCAGCGCATCTTAACCTCTCCCGAGTCCATTGAATGGTTTGAAGGCCGCATGACACTCACCGTGGAACACACGCAAGCACTGGCCAACTTTACCAGCAAAGAGCAACCGAGCTTTACGCGCTATCCACTGAGCCTCGTTGCCTACAAAGTCTTACTATCCTTTTATCTTCACCCTCCCTTTAAACACCTTACGACGACAAGCCTCACGCGTGCGCTCAATGCCTGGTGCGAAGGCGTGCCCTATTGCATGCCGCCAAGATCAGACCAAGACTGGCATAAACTCTTTCAGGCCATCTGGTATCACCATCACGCCCTTCCCGTGCCTCTTTTGCGTGATTTTAGCGATCCTGAGCGTCACGTCGCGACACTTGAGTGTGCGCATCAAAGGCAGGCACGTGCGTCCACAAAGGCCTCAACGCCGTCCCCCAGCGCGCGGGTTCCCCTCCTATCAACGCCTTCAGAGGGCAAAGCCAGCTCCCCTACTTCCCCTTCCCGTTCATGGCCACACAAAGCGCTTATTCGTGCCTTAAAGCAGCAAAGCAAGAAAAACCGATTGCCGCCCACACTGGGCAGTGACAATGTCCTGCCATGGTTTTTTTATCATTTTGCGGACTCATTGCATCGTGAAGGCGGCGTCATCAAAAAGACGCTTGGGGCCGACACCATCGACCGTTATACCAACTTTTATTCGCAGCTTTCGCCTTTGTCACTCAAAGACGCCAGCGATCCTGAAGCACTGCCTCGCTGGGCTCGTGATCAATTTGAACGGATAACGGACAAGACGACCCCTTGGCATCTCTTCAATTTTTTACGTTTCATGACACACATTGAGTTCACCGACCACCTTGATCTGTCGCAGTTTGAGCGCCCGACACTGCCAAGCCAAGTCGATCCTTTTCGCCTCAGTGCCCAAGAGGTGCACGACGTGGCTATGGCGCTGCTCCGTGACGATCAAAGCGGCGCTCTTGATGGCCTGTTTTCCGCCACTGCCGTTTTACTGGGTTACTATGCGATGCTGCGACGGGGAGAAATGCTAAGACTTCGCCTTGGTGACATCAGCTATCATGAGCATGACAAACAGCGCTTTGAGCTCATCATCACTCGAACCAAGGAAGGGGCACCCAAAGGCAATAAAACGCGCATCACGCACGCCTACCTACCTGAGGTCTGTGCCAAACTGATACGCGCCGTCATTAAGCTCAAAGCGCAGTGCCCTCCCGACACGCCGCTGCTCGGTTATGTAGGGGAAAGCTTCGCGCAGCGAGATCACTATTACCTTTACCCTGTCAGCCAGCGGCTTAAAGCGCACTTTGGCCCACAGATCCGTTTTCACCATTTAAGGCACAGCGGCGCCGAGCTTCTCTACCTGCAAGGGCTGCATCTTGCCTACCAACGAAGCGGTGAGCACCTTCAAGGCATTCTTGAATCCACCACGCTGAGCCTGCTCACCCCACAGGCATGCCAGGCCCGCTTCGATTTTTGGCTGGAGGGACGCGCCTTTGATGACGTCAATGATGGCATTTTACTGGACGTTATTGGCGATGAAATCGGTCATACTTACTACAGCACGACTCGAAAGCACTACCTGCATGACATGGTCAAGGTGGGGCTGCTCATCTCTCCCCACAGGCGAGTGTATCACCGTGACGAACTTCGCTATCTGCTCGGCATGTCACCGGGTTCTAACGATATCTCGCGCGTATTGAATACGCTCGAGCCCAATTACGCGCTGATGACCAATGAGCAAAAAAAGCGGTGTTCGCTCTCGCTGCGTGACGCGCAACTCATTACGCTGGTTTGTGACTCGACGACGCGCCAGGCCAAAGCCCTTAGCCAGGACATCGCCACTTATCGCAACGCGGCGTTACCTAAGCCGCCGTGCTGGGATGAGAATACGCTGATCAAAGCGTGGCTCAGCACACTTGATGCGCAATCCCACGCCCTTACCCCGTTTTCACCCTTCACCAAGCGCTCGCTCTCGTTACGTCCAGGACAACCGGTCGCGTTCCTCACGCTCAGTGAACAATGGCTCGCGATGGCGCGAGGTGACGTGTTTCGATTTGACCGAAAAGCCAGAACGCAGCTTCGCGCTCTGGGCCGCGCCACGGTAGGCGCGACAAAAGCGCCAGATGGTCAAGCGTATTTGACGCTGTCCTTTGACTGTCGCTGCAATGACAAAACGCGCAAGGCCTACCTGGCCTTGTTCCATCACGGCCCACTTCAGCGCTGCAACGCCGAACTCACGCTATATCAAAATCGCAAACAAAAAGCACGCAGCCCGAAGCTAGACAAGCTCAACGCTGAGTTTGCGCGCCCACACGATCGGGTCAAACGCCTCATTGTGCCGGCCGGCGATACTCGTCTGGTTATTACGGTTCACACGCGTGTGCCAGCGCAGGACTTACAAGACTCACTGCAAACCTATTTCGATCACCTCACGCACAACAAACAAAAGGATGCCGTCTATGCCTAGTTTATCTATCGACCCAAAGCACCATGAGAATGTCCAGCATCTCCTTGCTCCCATAGCCAAAAGGGACTCTACGGCTCTGCTCACGTTTATTATTGATAAAACTCATGCCTATGTGATCGGTGGCCTTCTCGATGCGCTTCAATACATCACGCTGCCGATAGAGCGCGACTGGAAACTCAAACCTGGTCAATGGAGCCTCAATGCCAGCAGCTTTAAAGAATACTGGGCATTGCAAAGTCCGCTACGAGCGCAAAAGCAGACCATTACGATACAGTTAAACTACGATCAATATCGCACCCTGCCGCAAATAGACACCCTGACCGAACGAAAATCGCGGCTGTATATTCAGTCAATTGAAGCGTTAGACGCGCACCTTAACTTTTTTGCGCGTCATCACGATACCTTTTTTAAGCCGATTCAAGAGTCCAGCGGTCATCGTGAGCCCACCCGTGAGATATTAAACACGCTCGATGTCGCTGACACTTATCGCATTTGATCCATATGAGCTAGAAAAGGGAAAATCCAGCATTCGTATTGAGCGTGGTGGCAACATCCACTCTTATGCGCTGCCCGAGGAATTTGTGCCAAATTGTAACTTACTGCTCAACAAAGAAAGCGTGGATACGTTAAGACACCTGTGTGAAACCACGGACTCTGACGAGATCCAGATCTATACCGATGACGAGTGTGCGATCTTCTCCGATGGTCAGCGTTATTTCACCAGTTCACTCAAGTCGCTACGCGAGTATCAAAAAAAGCAAGAGGTCGCGTATCACACCGAGTTTCGTCTCGTGGTCGACATCCACCGGTTTAAAGAAGAAATCAAAAGCTACCGCGCCATAGCTTTAGTGAAACAAGCCAATGAAGCGCTGCTTCTGGTGAGTCGAGATCGTGTGATGCTCGCCGGCCTGACGCTGGAGACCGGCGAAAATGCCTTTCTCAACGTCAAAGACATCAAACACAAACACGACATGGTGCATCGCATCAATTTAAGTGAGCTGGCGAACGTGGGGATAACGGACATCACGTCGGCTAAGCAGATCAAGCTTGCGCTACTCAAAAATGCGAGCGAAAGCGTGTATAAGCTTGGCTTTTATAATGATGTGAAAGGCGAGCACCCTTACGCGTACGTCGACGATGTCGCCCCCGCACCCGATAAGCTCTCACTGGTCCTAGACGCCAAAAACAAACTAGAGGCACAGCTCGAAGGCAAAGTGGATGATGAAACGGCTCAGATTGACATGGTAGGCTATGACGACATTTAACATTTATCGCAAAAGTACTGGACAAAAACCCAGCACCCGATATGGTAATTGATGAGATTTTCACCAATAGTGGCTAAAAACGCACTACTCGAAAATCAGATAAGCAGTTGGGATAGGAAGGCGGCAACCTCCCTACCCCGTACCGGCTGCGAGGACGTTTAAACCGACCCAGCCGATGGCACGATTCTAACGAATTCCATCGGTGAGGGACAGATCTATTTATGGATCCCACACTGATGGAGGCCAGCATGGCGCACATTCGTATTCGCCCAAACGGGCGTATTCAATTCGATCTGCATTTATACGGTCGCCGCTTTCGTGAAGGTACGAAGCTGATGGCGACACCGAAAAACCTCAGTCAAGCCAAAGCCCTTCTCAAGCAGATGAATGCTGAGATTGACCTCAACACCTTCCAGTACCGCGACTATTTCCCTGACAGTAAAAAGGTGCCCCTCTTTGAAACGCTGCAACGAGAAAAACACCCTGACCGTCTCTATCCGTTTTTCGATGATTTTGCCAATCAATGGTTTGACCGCCAAAAAGGCAAATGGAAAAGCAGCTATCAAAATACGGTGCGCAACACCCTCGACCGTTATCTTATTCCCGCCTTTGGTAATACGCTCATAAATGAAGTGACGTTAGCGAATGTGGAGTTCTTTCGAGAAACTCTCATCAACCAACTGGACGACAAGGGCAATCGCAAGCTCTCAAATAAACGTATCAACGGCATCTTTTGGCCGCTGGTCTCCATTTTAGGCCTCGCCGCCGATGAGCATCAATTTACCTACCCGCTTCGCCGCTATAAAACGCTCAAAGAAGAAAAAGCCGATTCTCACCCGATGACCCTACAGGAGGTTCAGCATTTTCTGGTGACGGTGCCTGCTGAATGGCGCGACTATTTTATTGTCCGTTTCTGGACCGGGATCCGTAGCTGTGAAATTCATGGCCTGCACTGGGAGCACATCGACTTTGACCACCGACTCATTCGTGTTCGTCAGAACCTGGTCAATGGCGAACTGGGCGAAGTCAAAACCCCGAAATCACGCCGAGAACTAAAAATGTATGACACCCTATTGGAGGTATTCACCCGTCTAAAAGCCCAAAAAACGGATGACTCCCCCTTTGTGTTCACACACCAAGGAAAACCGCTCGACACCCACTTCGTGAGCAAAAGCCTTTGGTACCCGACCCTCGAAAAAGCCGGGCTTAGACGCCGACGTCCCTATGAAACCAGACATACCGCCGCCGTGCTTCATATCGCCGCACACGAAAACCCGCTTTATATCCGAGATTCCGCAGCCAATTTAGGAATAAACTGCTTCATACAGAACACCAAGAAGCTTAAGCAGCCGAGTCTGAT
>NZ_JAWOWF010000021.1:0-81577 GCF_033340295.1 Vibrio sp. 1401 | reverse complement strand
CGGATAAATTTGCATCAAAAGCGGTCAAAAGAGCACGTTATTTCTACAGTTCTCTGAATTTATCTGCGAAAAGAGCCACTTTTTCCCAATTGGTGTACTCCACCTCTTTGGTCGTATCAGTTTCGCCACCCGTCATCGACATAATGAACCTAATCATAGTTCTGTCGAACCAGCTGTAACGTGGGTAATAAAGTGCACCAGCAAAAACACCTATTAGCGTTGGTTTCCAAGGCGACTTAATTAGGAACTTGTGAATGTAGGCACTACCTTCAGGTGTATCCTTTCCTTGGTCCTCTTTACGAGCGGTTAGGTTTACGCAGAAAAATGCCACTTTATTTTGCTCCAATTGATTGAGGTTTCGCTCAATAAACTGGTATAGCTTTTTATTAAGATGGCCATAGCGAATAGAGGCGCCTATCAATACTCTGTCGTATTGGCTGAAGTCAATCGTCTCGACATTATGTAAATCCACCAGCTCACAATCGAAGTCTGGAAGTTGTTCATCTATATAGTGGAGAATTTTTTTAGTCTGCCCTTCGCGGGAAGAGTATAGAAATAATGCTTTTGCCACGATTTCCCCTTAGCTACGCCAAAACGTCGGCGTAAGTAGAATAAGTAAGGTAAAGATTTCCAAACGACCAAACAGCATAGAAACTATCAATACCCATTTTGCTTTGTCGTTAACATCACCAAAGTGCAGCGCTACTTCTCCCAAGCCAGGACCGAGGTTGTTCAGAGTCGCAGCCACCGCCGAGAACGCACTGAGCTCATCCATTCCTGTTGCAATCAACCCCAACATACAAACCACAAATACCAATGCGTATGCGGAGAAGAAACCCCAAACCGCATCGACAACACGTTGCGGTAGGGCACTGCCACCTACTTTGATGGTGTAAACCGCGCGTGGATGGACTAAACGTTTTAGTTCACGCGCACCTTGTAAGGTAAGAAGCAGGATACGGATCACTTTCATGCCGCCGCCTGTTGAACCAGCACAACCACCTATAAAGGAAGAGAACAATAACAGCACAGGTAAGAAGAGCGGCCAATCCGCAAAACCTGTTGTCGTAAAGCCCGCTGTTGTGGATATTGATACAGTTTGGAACAGAGCCTGATCGAAAGCATCGTATGTCGATGTGTAAGAGTGATGTTTCAGTAATAATAGAAAGCAAATGATAAATAGCAGCACTTGAATAAACAAGAAGGCGCGAAACTCAGGATCTTTCCAGTAATACTTGGGATGTACGCCACCTGATGCAAATGCAGCAAAGTGCAGTGTGTAATTACATGCAGATATAAGCAGAAAAACCACCGTAATCAGGTTAATCGCGTAACTATCAAAGTATCCGATGCTGGCATCGTGGGTAGAGAAGCCACCAATGGCAATGGTGGAAAAGCTGTGACTGATGGCATCAAATGGCGTCATACCAGCTAACCAAAAAGCCGAAGCACAGGCGATAGTCAGGCTCAAATAGATGTACCAAAGCGCCTTAGCAGTTTCTGCTATGCGCGGCGTCACTTTAGTATCCTTGACTGGACCTGGGATCTCGGCGCGGTAAAGCTGCATACCACCGATGCCAAGTACTGGCAAAATCGCCACCGCTAATACGATGATTCCCATACCGCCGAACCACTGCAGTAACTGTCGATAGAATAGAATCGCTTTAGGTAACTCATCCAAACCAACAATAACGGTCGCCCCGGTCGTCGTGAGAGCAGAAAACGATTCAAAAAACGCATCTGTCACTGAGACGTTCGGATTGTCAGCAATGAGAAAGGGGATCGAGCCTGCACTGCCAAGTACTGTCCAGAATAAGACGACAATAAGAAAGCCATCTCGAGCTTTAAGCTCGTGCTTATACCTGCGGTTTGGGTACCAACAAACGGCCCCACAAAACAGCAGAACAAAAAATGTCGTGACAAAAGGCACACCAGCACCATCTCGATAGATCAGCGCAACGAGTGCTGGCGCAAGCATAGTGACACTGAAGAGTGCGAGCAGTAGCCCGACGATTCGAATAATTGAACGAAATTGCATGGATAAATTGACTAGCGAAGCTGTCCCTGTTGCTTCCTGTTTTTCATTATTGTCCGTCTAGCGGAGTGACAATTGCCTTTGCCCCGCTTTTATTGATGATTGCTTGGGTAAACGCGCTCACTTCTCGAAGCTCAATTTCCACCACTAATACGACCTGATCGCTGTATTCAGCCTCGACTTCTATCGCACCAAATTGCGGCATGATTGATTGTGCGATAGGCATAAACCCATAGTCTAACGTTAGTCTGAGCTTTGTGGTTATTTTTTTCTCAATAGTTTGAAGCAGCTTGAGCGCTTGTTGAACCCCACCCCCATACGCTTTAACCAAGCCGCCTGTACCTAACTTGATTCCACCAGAGTATCGCGTGACCACAGCCGTGATCTCCCCCACCCCAGATCCAGACAGCTGCGCCAGGATTGGTTTGCCTGCCGTCCCTGAAGGTTCTCCATCATCACTAAAGCCCCACTTCATCGAATCTTCTGGTCGACCAGCAACAAAGCCCCAACAGTTATGTCTAGCATCAGCGTGTTTAGCTTTGATTTGATCAACAAATGTTTTTGCAGCTTCGATACTTGGCGTGTGTGCCAAATAAGTAATGAAGACGCTCTTTTTAATTTCTTCTTCAAATTGAGCGGGCTCTGCTGGAATCAGATAAGGCTTGTCATTCATAGGATTATGGATTCATGTCTATTTGCCTGAAGTCTATCACGAGTGTGATTTACCCGTCGCATAAGATCTGCCACAGCGCACAATGTTAAACACTTGTTTAAAAAATGTATTGAAATTAAACAATCCACGATCCAAACTAACCTTACTGGTCAAACCAGAACAAAAATAAAACGACTTCCTCGATACCTATTTGCCGAGGTACACGGCGTCGTTGAAATAGGTATACAGACAATCCACGATTGTATGTCATGGAGATAGACAATGATTTACCAAGCCGAAACCCTACAGGTAAAGGAAATACAAGATGGTATTGCAGAGCTAAGCTTCTGCTCTCCAAAATCCGTCAACAAACTCGACCTAGCGACATTAGAATCGCTAGATAAAGCTCTTGATGCGCTCATTGCCCATCAAGGCCTCAAGGGGTTGTTGCTCACTTCAGATAAAGACGCATTCATTGTAGGCGCAGACATTACCGAGTTTTTAGGTCTGTTTGCTAAAACGGATGCCGAGCTCGACCAATGGCTGCAATTTGCTAATAGCATCTTTAACAAATTAGAAGACTTACCCGTTCCGACCATCTCAGTGATCAAAGGCCACGCTCTTGGTGGCGGTTGTGAATGTGTGCTAGCAACAGACATGCGTATTGGTGACAAAACCACCAGCATCGGCCTACCAGAAACGAAACTGGGAATCATGCCTGGCTTTGGTGGTTGTGTACGCTTACCTCGCGTTATTGGCGCAGACAGCGCAATGGAAATCATCACCCAAGGTAAAGCATGCCGAGCTGATGAAGCATTGAAAATTGGCTTACTCGATGCAGTTGTAGAGACTGATGCTTTATACGAATCAGCACTACAAACTCTTGACTCTGCAATTAACGAGAAACTTGACTGGCAAGCACGCCGAGCACAGAAAACATCTCCGCTAACGCTGAGTAAGCTTGAATCAATGATGAGCTTCACCATGGCGAAGGGTCTGGTGGCACAAAAAGCAGGCCCTCACTACCCTGCCCCAATGACAGCCGTTATCACGATTGAAGAAGGTGCTCGCTTTGCACGTAATGAAGCGTTAGACATTGAACGTAAGCACTTCGTGAAATTGGCTAAATCGGAAGAAGCAAAATCACTCGTTGGCCTATTCCTTAATGATCAATACATCAAAGGCATTGCGAAAAAAGCAGCGAAGTCAGCAAGTAAAGACACGCAACGTGCAGCCGTGTTAGGTGCAGGTATCATGGGTGGCGGCATTGCTTACCAATCAGCGCTAAAAGGTGTGCCTGTCTTAATGAAAGACATCGCGCAAGCGTCGCTCGACCTAGGCATGACTGAAGCATCTAAGCTGCTGAATAAACGCTTATCTCGCGGTCGCATTGATGGCTTTAAGATGGCGGGTATTTTAGCGTCAATCACACCGAGCCTACATTACGCAGGTATTGAAAACTCTGATGTGATTGTTGAAGCTGTCGTTGAAAACCCGAAAGTAAAAGCAGCAGTTTTAAGTGAAGTTGAATCCCATGTCGGTGACGACACCGTTATCACCTCAAACACCTCGACGATTCCTATCAACCTATTGGCAAAATCACTAAAACGCCCAGAAAACTTCTGTGGTATGCACTTCTTCAACCCAGTGCATCGTATGCCTCTTGTTGAGATCATCCGTGGTGAGCACACCTCTGATGAAACCATCAACCGTGTTGTGGCGTATGCTGCGAAAATGGGCAAATCACCAATTGTCGTTAATGACTGCCCAGGGTTCTTCGTTAACCGCGTATTGTTCCCATACTTTGGCGGTTTCAGCATGCTACTTCGTGATGGTGCTGACTTTACGAAAATCGACAAAGTCATGGAGCGTAAGTTTGGCTGGCCGATGGGACCGGCGTACTTGCTTGACGTAGTCGGCATTGATACCGCGCACCACGCACAAGCTGTGATGGCTGACGGTTTCCCTGAGCGTATGGGTAAACAAGGTCGTGATGCGATTGATGCACTGTTCGAAGCAGACAAATATGGTCAGAAAAATGGTAATGGCTTCTACAGCTACACCATAGATAAAAAAGGTAAGCCGAAGAAAACCTTCTCCGAAGCGATCTTACCGGTACTTGCTGACGTTTGTGCCGATAAGCAGGACTTTGACGATCAGACCATCATTCAACGTATGATGATTCCAATGATTAACGAAGTGGTGCTGTGCCTACAAGAAGGCATCATCGCGACTCCGCAGGAAGCAGATATGGCATTGGTTTATGGTCTTGGTTTCCCTCCATTCCGCGGTGGCGTATTCCGCTATCTAGACAGCGTGGGTATTGCTGAATACGTTGAAATGGCAAAACAACACGCCGAGCTAGGTGCGATGTACCAAGTACCGCAAATGCTGATTGATATGGCGGCGAAAGGTGAAAGCTTTTACGGTGCACAACAGCAAGGTTCTATCTAAGGAGGGATTCTAAAATGACTAATCAAACAAGAAATGTTGTCGTAGTCGATTGTCTACGTACTCCAATGGGTCGCTCTAAAGGTGGTGCTTTCCGTCATACACGAGCAGAAGATCTATCTGCGCGCCTAATGAAAGGCATTCTTGCGCGTAACCCACAAGTGAACCCAAGCGAGATTGAAGACATCTACTGGGGCTGTGTACAGCAAACACTAGAGCAAGGCTTTAACGTTGCACGTAATGCGGCGCTGCTTGCTGGTCTGCCGATTGAAATTGGCGCCGTGACGGTGAACCGCTTGTGTGGCTCATCAATGCAAGCGCTTCACGACGGTACACGTGCCATCATGACTGGCGATGCTGAAATCTGCCTAATTGGTGGTGTTGAGCACATGGGGCATGTGCCAATGAACCACGGTGTAGACTTTCACCCAGGTATGTCAAAGAACGTAGCAAAAGCTGCGGGCATGATGGGCTTAACGGCTGAAATGCTTGGTAAATTACATGGTATTAGCCGTGAGCAACAAGACGAGTTTGCCGCTCGCTCTCACGCTCGTGCGCACGCAGCAACCGTAGAGGGTCGTTTTAAAAACGAAATTCTACCAATTGAAGGCCACGCAGCAGACGGCACACTGTTCACTCTGGATTACGACGAAGTGATTCGCCCTGAAACATCCGTTGAAGGTCTATCTCAACTTCGCCCAGTGTTCGACCCTGCAAACGGTACAGTAACAGCCGGTACATCATCGGCTCTGTCCGATGGTGCATCAGCGATGTTGATCATGAGTGAAGAGAAAGCTAATGAACTTGGCTTGAAGATTCGTGCACGTATTAAAGGCATGGCCATTGCGGGCTGCGATCCTTCTATTATGGGTTACGGTCCTGTACCTGCGACGAAAAAAGCGCTCAAGCGTGCCGGTCTTTCAATTGAAGACATGGATGTGGTTGAGCTAAACGAAGCATTTGCCGCGCAGTCTCTGCCGTGTGCTAAAGACTTAGGCCTGCTTGATGTTATGGATGAGAAGGTCAACCTTAACGGTGGTGCGATAGCATTGGGTCATCCACTAGGCTGTTCTGGTTCACGTATCTCAACAACGTTGATCAACCTAATGGAAGCGAAAGACGCGAAATACGGTCTGGCCACCATGTGTATCGGTTTGGGTCAGGGCATTGCGACAGTATTTGAACGACCATAACAGTTCAAGACGTTGTTGTAGTGATCGAGCCAACAATCATAAGCAAATGAACTAGTACTAAAATTTTTAGTATTACACTTAAGGGCGACAATTGATGTCGCCCTTTGTTTTACATCAAACATGCATGAAGAGCATACATTAAATGCTCAAGTTTCATTTTATTCATAGACAAAGAAGACATACACTTAGACCAGTTAATATCTTGCTGCATGTGACCCAGAGTCATGCTACCGCACAATCGGAGAACCTTATGTTTAATGCTCTAGTTCTAAATCAAGAAGACAAACGTACTATCGCTAACATCGAGCAAATCGATGAAACACAACTGCCTGAAGGCGACGTTCTGATTGACGTTGATTACTCATCGTTAAACTACAAAGACGGTCTTGCGATCACAGGTAAAGGTAAAATCATCCGTAACTTCCCGATGGTGCCAGGTATTGACCTAGCAGGTACGGTAGTAAGCTCAGAAGACGACCGCTACCAAGCTGGTGACAAAGTTGTCCTTACTGGCTGGGGCGTGGGTGAAAACCACTGGGGTGGTATGTCTCAGCGTGCTCGTCTAAAAGCGGATTGGCTAGTACCACTACCAAAAGGTCTAGACAGCAAGAAAGCAATGATGGTTGGTACTGCTGGCTTCACTGGTATGCTGTGTGTTCAAGCACTGCTTGATGCAGGCATCAAACCTGAAAATGGCGAAATCCTAGTAACTGGCGCAAGTGGCGGTGTAGGCTCAGTCGCAGTAACGCTTCTAGCACAGCTTGGCTACAAAGTTGCTGTAGTGACAGGTCGTGTAGAGAAAAACGGCCCGCTACTTGAAAAACTAGGTGCTAGCCGCATCATCGACCGTACTGAATTTGAAGAACCAGCACGTCCGCTTGAAAAACAAGTATGGGCAGGTGCGGTTGATACTGTAGGCAGCAAAGTACTAGCAAAAGTATTGGCGCAAATGGATTACAACAGTGCAGTTGCAGCTTGTGGTCTTGCAGGTGGTTTTGATCTACCAACCACAGTGATGCCGTTCATCCTACGTAATGTTCGCCTACAAGGTGTGGACTCAGTAATGTGCCCAACAAAGAAACGTATCGCTGCATGGGAAAAGCTGGTCGAGCTACTACCAGACAGCTACTTCGAGCAAGCGTGTACTGAAGTTGCTCTTGCTGAAGCACCGAAATATGCAGAAGACATCACCAACGGTCAAGTAACGGGTCGTGTGGTTATCAAGCTATAAACACTGACTCAGTGTAAACAGACGAAGAGCCGGCATTGCTGGCTCTTTTTTGTTAGCAGTTCAGTCCCATATCTTCGATACGTTTAGCTATCAGACGGCTACACTCTTCACGCACAATCGTTCTTAACCATTCTTGAGCGGGAGAATGCTCGCAACGCGCATGCCAAATCATCGAGTATTCAAACGGCGTGAATTGGAATGGTAACGGTTTCACCACCAAGTCATAACGCTCGGCAACCAGATACGCCAAGTCCGCTGGCACTGTGATGATAATTGGCAAGGTATCCATGATCGCCAATGCGGCTTCTAAATGATAAGCCCGCAGAACCATTTTACGCTTAGGTTTCTCCATCAAAGCTTGTTCGATCAGTGCCTTAACACCATCACTGATGGCGATCATGGCATGTGGATGACTCAGATAATCATCCAAGCTCATTTCTTTATTCGCTAATGGATGCTGTTTTGAAAGCATACACAGCACCCCCACTCGCCCCAACACTTCACTGCGTAGAGGCTCCACCGGGCCTGTCGGGCGACAAATCGCTAAGTCTGCACCTTCATAAGTGAGCTGATCTGATAAACGGTCGTGTTGCAGTGGTAAGAAGTTGAAAGACACATTTGGTGCTTCTTGGTAAATTCTCGGCAAAGCGAACGGTAATATCGTTTGCATGGCATAATCGGTGGTCACGATGTTGAAAGTCTGTACGCATTGCAATGGGTCAAACTCAACCGGAGATAACAACTGACGTAAAGACTCTAATGGCTCGCCCAATGAGCGATCGATCTCTAACGCTTTCTGAGTTGGGATCAAATGCTGTCCCTGACGAGTAAACAGCGGGTCTCCCAATAAGTCGCGTAGACGACCAAGTACACGACTCATTGCCGATTGACTCAAGTTCAGACGTGTTGCCGCCTTACTGACACTGTTTTCTTCTATCAGTACTCGCAACGCAACCAGTAAATTTAAATCTCGGCGATAGATATCTTCCAGTTCCACGAATTAGCCACTTATTTTGTATGTGTTTGGGTAAATTGTACTCTTTAGGCAAAAAAAATCCCGCCTTTCAGCGGGGAAGCCCAAGAAAAATGGGGATAGTGTCGGAATGAAGTGTCGGTAAAAAATAGGTGAGCGTTATTAAAAGCATTCTGATCCAAGCAAGAAGCGCTAATTTTCTTGCTCAGATGCGCCAGACCATCTGCGCATCTCGATCCAAATCCCAATAATAGTGGCAACCATGCCTACGAGAGGCGTCAAAGAGGTGTCAGCTGGCGTCCTAAGTACCAATGCACAGAACGAGATAAAACACAGCACTGAGTAAATCGTAAGTCTGTCTAACGCTGTTAACATTGCCTCTCCCTTGCCAGTTGTTACCAAATTGTTAATTTAAGGTAAAACAAAAAATTCGGTTTGCCAAGTGGTTATTGAATATTTTTTCAACGAAAGTAAAATTCAACGCTCAGTTAGTTACGAGAATCACACTATGAGCTTTAATCCTGAACTGGCAAACAAGACATTAGAGGCGCAAGGACTGCGCTGCCCAGAGCCAGTGATGATGGTCAGGAAGACAATTCGCAACATGCAAGATGGTGAGATTTTGCTGGTCAAAGCAGACGATCCATCCACGACTCGAGACATTCCGAGTTTCTGCCGCTTTATGGACCACCAATTAGTTGCGGCACAAACGGAGCAAGTTCCGTATCAGTACCTGATCAAGAAAGGATTGGAATAATCTGGTCGAACTAAAAACGGCAGCCAATATTGGCTGCCGTTTGTTTATTCGTCGTATTCGAGTGTGCGAACTTCTGATTGGAGCTTGTTAAGTTGTTTCTTCATTGCCCGCATCTCTTCATGCATAGGAATGATGTGAGCGACACGAATCCACGCTTCTACTGTCAATCCAGTAAGGACGAACGATCCTGCTACAATCGGTAACCACATATCAGTTAGCACCATCGCTAGTAAACACAGCGCTAAACCAAAAGTGAATAAATAACTCTGACTCTTCGGGGACATCCCCATGTAACGTGTAAGCATAAACTTGCCCTCTCGCTATCATTCACACCATTAAACTACCATGACAAGTATGACACTTATATGTCATCCGTCACGCAACGGAACGATTTAGAGTCAGAGTTTGAACTCGCGCAGCACGCCACTAATGATTGATAACTCACATCATTTCACGTGCAAAAAATCAGAACAGTGCAGCCCCTATTGCCAGAGCAATAAACAAAAATGCGGTGATTTTACGGATCAGCCCTAAAGGCATCTTGTCGGCCGACAATTTACCAATCAGGACCACAGGTACATTCGCCAGCAGCATACCGATTGTGGTACCGATAATCACCAAACTTAACGCATCCGCGTATTGCGCCCCTAAGATGGAAGTGGCGATCTGAGTTTTATCGCCTATCTCCGCAACGAAGAACGCGATAAAGCTGGCAATAAATGGGCCTCGATTAGAAATCTGCTCGTCATCATCCAGTTTGTCCGGGATCAGAACCCAAGCCGCCATCGCGACAAAACTGACCACCAGCACCCACTTTAAAATCTCAGGTGATAGATAGTCTGCGACAACCACACCTAACCATGCAGCCAAAGCGTGGTTGGCAATAGTTGCCAAAAAGATTGCTGCAATAATTGGGATTGGTTTTCGGTAACGACTTGCGAGTAATAGAGATAGCAATTGGGTCTTATCGCCAATTTCTGCTAACGCTACAGTAGTAATTGAAATAGCTAAAACGCTCACGACATGCTCATTGGGGCAGGGATTATTATTTTTAACCGAAGACAAACCTCACGCCCCTACCCCGGTTCGTGATGATTTGTCTAAGGTCTTGCTAAACTTGAAAGGCTTCAAGTCTCGAACGCCATGGTGATTTTGCACCAATTATGTTGACGGACGAACCAGATGAAACAGAAACTTCATCAGGTAAGCTACTCCCCAAAGACAGGCGCAATTCTAGCCACCTTTGTTGCGCTTCTCAAGAGCCAAAGCAGGCAAAAACTCCCTTTTAGGAAAAATACAGCAGATAACGCGGTAAAAATTCATTAAAGGAGAAAATCGCCCACGAATTAATCAAGATTAGCTCTACTCCCATGCTCAATATCTGGTTATACTAGATTGTTAATTTATTCAACCGTAATTACTCTTTATCGCCGTTGTTAGAGTTGAAAAACTCGGCATAGATGACGAATTAACGAGTAACAAGAGAATCGCGCGAACCTGACTTATGCAAAAATACGATATCAAAACCTTCCAGGGAATGATCCTCGCGCTGCAGGATTATTGGGCTCAAAATGGTTGTACCATTGTTCAACCGCTAGATATGGAAGTGGGTGCGGGTACCTCTCACCCAATGACCTGTCTACGAGCGCTTGGCCCAGAGCCAATGTCGACAGCTTACGTACAACCTTCACGTCGTCCTACTGATGGCCGTTACGGTGAAAACCCTAACCGTCTTCAGCACTACTACCAATTCCAAGTAGCGCTAAAACCATCGCCTGACAATATTCAAGAGTTGTACCTTGGCTCCCTTGAAGTTCTTGGTATTGACCCTCTTGTACACGACATCCGTTTCGTAGAAGACAACTGGGAAAACCCAACACTAGGCGCATGGGGTCTGGGCTGGGAAGTTTGGCTAAACGGCATGGAAGTGACCCAGTTTACTTACTTCCAGCAAGTTGGTGGTCTTGAGTGTAAACCAGTAACTGGTGAAATCACTTACGGTATCGAACGTCTAGCAATGTACATCCAAGAAGTAGACTCTGTTTACGACCTAGTTTGGAACATCGCACCAGACGGCAGCAAAGTGACTTACGGCGATATCTTCCACCAAAACGAAGTAGAGCAATCAACTTACAACTTCGAGCACGCAGACGTTGAATTCCTATTTGGTTTCTTCGAACAGTGTGAAAAAGAGTGTAAAGAACTACTTGAGCTTGAAAAGCCACTGCCACTGCCTGCTTACGAACGCATTCTAAAAGCTGGCCACGCATTCAACCTACTAGATGCGCGTAAAGCGATCTCAGTAACTGAACGCCAACGTTACATCCTACGCATCCGCAACCTGACGAAAGCAGTTGCAGAAGCATACTACGCATCGCGTGAAGCTCTAGGCTTCCCAATGTGTAAGAAAGAACAAGCGTAAGGGGTAGAGTAACATGGCAAAAGAATTTCTAATCGAGCTAGGTACAGAAGAGCTACCACCAACGCAACTTCGCACTCTAGCTGAAGCATTCGCAGCAAACTTCGAAGCAGAACTAAAAGGCGCTGAGCTTGCTCACGAGGGCGTGAAATGGTTCGCGGCACCTCGTCGTCTTGCACTTAAAGTCGCAGCACTAGCAGACAGCCAGTCTGACAAAGTTGTTGAAAAGCGTGGCCCTGCGGTTTCTGCAGCGTTTGACGCGGAAGGCAACCCAACAAAAGCAGCTCAAGGCTGGGCACGCGGTTGTGGCATCACGGTTGACCAAGCAGAACGCATGGTTACAGACAAAGGTGAATGGCTACTGTTCAAACAAGAAGTGAAAGGTCAGCCAACGTCTGAGATCGTAGTTGAACTTGCAGCGAAAGCACTAGCAAACCTACCTATCGCAAAACCAATGCGCTGGGGTAACAAAACGACTCAATTTATCCGTCCAGTTAAGACGCTAACCATGCTAATGGGCAGCGATCTAATCGAAGGCGAGATCCTTGGTGTCGCTTCAGACCGCACTATCCGTGGTCACCGCTTCATGGGTGAGCAAGAGTTCACTATCGATTCTGCTGAACAATACCCTGCGATCCTAGAAGAGCGCGGTAAAGTAATGGCAGATTACGAAGCGCGTAAAGCAATCATCCTCGCTGACGCACAAAAAGCGGCAGCAGCGGTTGGCGGTATCGCTGACCTAGAAGATGACCTAGTAGAAGAAGTAACGTCTCTGGTTGAATGGCCAGTGGTACTAACAGCGAAGTTTGAAGAAGAGTTCCTAAAAGTGCCTTCTGAAGCGTTGGTATACACCATGAAAGGTGATCAAAAATACTTCCCTGTTTACGATGAAAACAAGAAGCTACTACCTAACTTCATCTTCGTATCGAACATCGAATCAAAAGAGCCTCGTTACGTAATCGAAGGTAACGAGAAAGTAGTTCGCCCTCGTCTTGCTGACGCAGAGTTCTTCTTCAACACAGACCGTAAGCGTCCGCTTATCGACCGTCTGCCAGAACTAGAACAAGCGATCTTCCAAAAGCAACTGGGTACGATCAAAGACAAAACAGACCGCATCACTGAACTTGCTGGCTACATTGCTGAGCAAATCGGTGCTGACGTTGAGAAATCAAAGCGTGCTGGTCTACTAGCAAAATGTGACCTAATGACCTCAATGGTATTCGAATTCACGGATACTCAAGGTGTTATGGGTATGCACTATGCTCGCCACGACGGTGAAGCAGAAGAAGTTGCAGTCGCACTGAACGAGCAATACATGCCTCGTTTCGCAGGTGATGAACTGCCATCTAACGGTGTTTCAACTGCAGTTGCAATGGCAGACAAGCTAGACACTATCGTAGGTATCTTCGGTATTGGTCAAGCGCCTAAAGGCAGCGACCCATTCGCACTACGCCGCGCATCTCTAGGTGTACTACGTATCATCGTTGAATACGGCTACAACCTAGATCTTGTTGACCTAGTAGCGAAAGCGAAGTCACTGTTTGGCGATCGCCTAACCAACGACAACGTTGAGCAAGACGTTATCGAGTTCATGCTTGGTCGTTTCCGTGCTTGGTACCAAGACGAAGGCTTCAGCGTAGACATCATTCAAGCAGTTCTAGCGCGTCGCCCGACGAAACCAGCAGACTTCGACCAACGAGTTAAAGCGGTTTCTCACTTCCGTGAACTAGAAGCAGCAGAGTCTCTAGCAGCAGCGAACAAACGTGTAGGTAATATCCTAGCGAAATTCGACGGCGAACTAGCAGCAGACATCGACCTAGCACTTCTACAAGAAGACGCAGAGAAAGCACTAGCAGAAAGCGTTGAAGTAATGACTGAAGCGCTAGAGCCAGCATTTGCTACAGGTAACTACCAAGAAGCCCTAAGCAAGCTAGCTGACCTACGTGAACCAGTTGATGCGTTCTTTGATAACGTAATGGTAATGGCAGACGACGAAGCACTTAAGAAGAACCGTCTGACACTACTGAACAACCTGCGTAACCTGTTCCTACAGATCGCAGACATTTCTTTGCTTCAAAAGTAATTCATTACTCTTCGAAGTGATTAAGAAATAAGTAAAAGGGAAGCAGATGCTTCCCTTTTTTGTTGCCTTCAAACCGATGAAGGTGACGCTTATTATTCATTTTGTGAACAAGACTAAAATTTGTAGGGTGAGACGCGTTTAACTTGTTGGTATAGAGCTCGGATTGTAGAGGCACAGTTTTGCTATAACTGGACTGTTTATTCGGGGGAAGGACACAATGAAAAAAACAATTCTCGCACTCTCTATTGGTCTACTGAGCGCCTGCAGCCAGATTCCAGAAAATGCCATCGTATTAAGCGTTGGTGATGATACCGCTGTTTTTGAGGAAAACTCACAGGGCTTACTTGTCGCCGAGCAAAAACTCGAAAAAGGCAGCTACACCTTTACCATTGCCGACAGTAATCAAAGCTGTGGCAGTAGCTTTGCCCTAGCAGAAGAAGATCGCATCAAGTTCAATCGTCCATTAAAAATGGATAACTGCGCCACTGATGCACAAATGCCGCTGCGCATCTTCAAAGCCAATACCTATCAATTTACGCTCAATCCAACCACCAACGAGCTGACGGTAAAAATCAAACCAAAACAGACTCAGGACATCACCTACTCTTGCCCTGTCGCAACTGACACGCCAAAAACCATCAATGTTGCTCAAACCTTTAATGATGGCACTGTCGTTCGTGACGCCTTAACCGGACAAGAAGCCACAGTCGCCAATGGCAGCGTCACCATGCAGCCGGGTCCTATGAGCCAAGGTCTATTGCTGCTAGAAGAAGTCGATCAGCAAGCCGACAAACCGTTCAGCTGGGATAACGCAACAGTGTACTTCGTCATGACTGACCGCTTCTACAATGGCAACCCTGACAACGACAACAGCTACGGTCGCAGTAAAGACGGAAAATATGAGATTGGTACCTTCCACGGTGGTGACTTAGCGGGTCTAACGAAAAAACTCGATTACATCGAATCACTTGGTGTGAATGCTATCTGGATAACCTCACCACTGGAACAAATCCACGGCTGGGTTGGCGGCGGCGATAAAGGCGACTTTAAGCACTACGGCTACCACGGCTACTATCACCAAGATTGGACCAAGCTTGATGCCAACATGGGTACCGAAGATGAACTCAGAACCTTCGTCGATACCGCCCACAAGAAAGGTATCCGCGTGATTTGGGATGTAGTCATGAACCACACAGGTTATGCGACATTAGCAGACATGCAGGAATTCGGCTTTGGTCAGCTTTACCTTGATGACCAAGAAGCCAAACAAGTCCTTGGTGAAAAATGGACCGACTGGCAGCCAAAATTAGGACAAAGCTGGCACAGCTTCAACGACTACATCAAATACGGTGATAGCGAAGCGTGGGATAAATGGTGGGGCAAAGATTGGATCCGCACCGACATTGGTGACTACGATGCTCCGGGCTACAACGATATCACCATGTCTTTGAACTACCTACCGGATCTCAAAACCGAATCGACTAAGAAAACCGGATTACCAAACTTCTTCCGCAATAAAGACACCAATGCGCAAGATGAGCTGCAAACCCCACGTGAACACCTGATTACCTGGTTATCCGATTGGGTACGTGACTACGGCATTGACGGCTTCCGTGTCGACACGGCCAAACACGTTGAAATGGAAGCGTGGGCAGAGTTGAAAGCCAGCACCACTCAAGCGCTTGCCCAGTGGAAGCAAAACAATCCAGACAAAGCACTAGATGACCTGCCATTTTGGATGACAGGTGAAGTGTGGGCACACAGCGTAGTGAAGAGCCCGTATTTCGATAACGGCTTCGATTCCATCATCAACTTCGAGTTCCAATCTGATGTGGCACCAAAAGCGCTGAAGTGTTTCGCTCAACTTGATAATGATTACCGCCGCTATGCAGAGCGCATCAATACCGATCCTGAGTTCAATGTGTTGAGCTACCTGTCTTCACACGATACACAACTGTTTTGGTCAGCTCGCAGCCGCAGCTTTGATGACCAAGCACGTGCGGCAAATGCTCTGATGCTGGCTCCGGGTGCAGTACAGATCTATTACGGTGATGAGATAGCTCGTGATTTTGGCATTACTGGTTCAGACGCCCACCAAGGCACACGCTCAGATATGCCATGGGATAAGATTCATGGCGAGCGTGAAGATCTGCTGCAACATTGGCAAAAATTGGGTGAATTCCGTAAACGCCACCCAGCGGTTGCTCAAGGTAAGCACATCACTCGCAATCAAGAAGGTTACTACGCGTTCGAACGCCAATACCAAGACGACAAGGTACTGATTGTTTACACCGGTGAGTAAATCACACTCTCTCCACCAGCAAGGGAAGCATAAGCTTCCCTTTTTTATTGTTCTTTTTGCCATTTAGTCTCGTCCCTCTGGTCTGATGACGCACTTTTTTCTTTTTCGGCTTAATTCACACTTTGCGTTAATTACACATTGAGGTAAGGTCAAGGATTACTCGATAAGCCGATAAAACATCGGCATAAACATACACAAAGCAATCACAATGAATTAGGTATAAGTCAGCATGCAGTTCTCAAAGTTTGGTGAAAAATTTAATCAGTATTCAGGTATTACGCAGTTAATGGACGATTTGAATGATGGTCTGCGCACACCAGGTGCCATCATGCTCGGTGGAGGTAATCCTGCCGCCATTCCTGCCATGCTCGATTACTTTCACCAAGCCAGTGAGGAAATGCTCGCCAGTGGGGAGCTCGTCGCCGCCCTCGCCAACTACGATGGCCCGCAGGGTAAAGACGCGTTCGTCAAAGCGCTAGCTCAGTTATTCCGTGAAACTTACGGCTGGGATATTTCCGAAAAGAACATCAGCCTAACTAACGGCAGCCAAAGTGGCTTCTTCTACTTGTTCAACTTGTTGGCAGGTAAACAGCCAGATGGTTCGCATAAGAAAGTGCTACTACCTATCGCACCTGAGTACATCGGTTATGGTGATGCAGGCATTGATGAAGATATCTTTATCTCTTACCACCCAGAAATCGAGCTGTTAGATAACGGTCTGTTTAAATACCACGTCGATTTTGAGCAACTAACCGTCGACGACTCTGTTGCGGCAATCTGCGCGTCTCGTCCAACCAACCCAACGGGTAATGTACTGACAGACGAAGAAGTACGTAAACTGGACAAGCTAGCATGTGAGAACAACATCCCGCTGATCATCGATAACGCCTACGGTCTACCTTTCCCGAACATCATCTTTGAAGATGTCGAACCGTTCTGGAATGAAAACACCATCCTATGCATGAGCCTATCTAAACTTGGCTTGCCAGGTGTGCGTTGTGGCATTGTGATTGCGAGTGAAGAAATCACTCAAGCGTTAACCAATATGAACGGCATCATCAGCCTAGCGCCGGGCAGTGTTGGTCCAGCGCTGGCAAACCATATAATTGGCAAAGGCGATCTGCTTAAACTGAGTTCAGAGGTGATTAAGCCGTTCTACAAGCAAAAATCACAACGTGCGGTTGAACTGCTCCAACAAGCAATTACCGATGAGCGATTCCGCATCCACAAGCCGGAAGGCGCTATCTTCTTGTGGTTATGGTTTGATGAACTGCCAATCACAACAATGGAACTGTACCAACGCTTGAAAGCGCGTGGCGTATTGATTGTCCCTGGTGAATATTTCTTTATTGGTCAGCAAGACGAGTGGGATCACGCGCACCAATGCCTGCGTATGAACTACGTTCAAGATGATGAAATGATGCAAAAAGGCATTGCGATTATCGCTGAAGAAGTGGAAAAGGCTTACCGCGAAGGTAAATAGATGGATTGAACTCAGCCGTTCTTCTCTTTGAAATTACGGCTTTAAAATAGCGGATTTGAAAACCCCAAACTAAAAAGAGCGCCCATATGGCGCTCTTTCTCATTCTATAACTGGGTGGTTAACTGATTAGTTGTTCTCAATCAGGTTGTTACCACCGATAGCAATCTTACGTGGTTGCATGGCTTCAGGGATTTCACGAACTAAATCGATATGAAGTAGACCGTTTTCCATTGATGCACCCACGACTTTTACGTAATCCGCTAGCTGGAATTTACGTTCAAAATCACGTTCTGCAATACCTTGGTAAACGTAGTTTTTGCCTTCTTCGGCTTTACGTTCGCCCTTCACAATCAACATGTTTTCGTTTTGAGTCAGATCGAGCTGTTCTTCAGCAAAGCCAGCAACGGCCATAGTAATACGGTAGTTGTGCTCGTCTTTTTGCTCAATGTTGTATGGAGGGTAACCGCCAGAAGTATTTTTCGCTGTATTCGCTTCCATCAGGTTTAGCAGACGATCAAAGCCAATTGCATTACGGTATAGTGGTGAGAAATCTACATTACGCATAAATCTATCCTCTTAATTAAGCAATAGTCTTAGTTCAGATGAGTTTCATCCTACTGGCGTGTTTATGCAAAAACCAACGCCGAACTAAGAGATTCTTATCATTCCACTGGCCTTGGTTTGGCTCGGAGACATGATATTGAATCTAAAGGTTTAAGTTGTGTGCTAAAACGCCATATCCTCTTCTGAGCGATCTCGTTTTAGCGATTTCAGAGGGCTGGTCTTCTAGTCTCTAGCAAGCCAGTCACCCTCTTCACAACTAGATATAAGGTCGTCAAAAATGACTTTCAAGGGAAAAAATAAAAAATTTTTAAAGCATCCACTATCCCCTTGAACAGCTTAGTTCCTCATCACTTCACGATCAGTGATAAAAAGCCCACCGTTCTGGAGGGCTCAATCTACACTTTACTTGCGGGAGGATTTACGCGCTTTTACAACGCCCTTTTCTGCCGCCTTTTCCTGCTTTAGTTTGCGCTTTTCTTTTAGACTCAACTGCGGTTGTTTCTTTTCTTTCTTACTCATGACTTCACCTCTATTTATTGGCACAACAGACAACCACACAGCATTTTCTGAGCTGGTGGCTGCGAGTGATGAACAATTTCAGTAATCACAAAGCAGCGTCGCTGATTAAAAATTTCCACTTCGAGCGCATCATTTTTAGCTCGACCTAACAGTCGAGATCCCAAATAAGAATCGACCGCGAGCATACCTGTCATCGGCTGCCCCTTGCGCGAGCTGACTAACGTCATGCGATATTGATAGGCGCGTTCAACATCCACTAAGCGAACCGTGTCCCCAACCGCAATACGAGTTCGGTTACGGCAATGGGCTTGTTGCTCGCAGGTTTCAAATAGCGATAACAACCTTAGTGGTGATTGATAGGTTAAAAAGCGACTGGTTAACCACCAAGTTCGCAGCGCCAAGCAGTACGCTGAGAACCAGCGTTCAAACATGATTATTTCCTTCTTAATGCCTTGTCTTACAAATAAATTCAGTGCATTGAACCGGAAGTGCATCACTTCCGGCTTAGTTCAGGAAAGTCATCACCATTTTCTTAGTCTCCTTAATCATCAGCTCTTCAGCACTATAGCGAGCAGAAAAAAGAAAGCAAAAGCGCTCAAGCGAACAAAATGGCGAGAAAAAAAGAAAACAGATATAAAATGGCAGGCTTGATCGGGTTGTTGGCAGTTAGTACCAGAAAAACATCCGCTTTAGCAGAAAGTGGCGATTTTAGCTGGTGGTACAACAAAAAAAGCAGCGATTTCTCGCTGCTTTTTACGATCACGAACAGTGTCGTTATACGTCTAGGTTCGCTACTTTCAGTGCGTTCTCTTCGATGAAGTTACGACGAGGTTCTACTTGGTCACCCATTAGCGTAGTGAACAGTTGATCTGCACCTACCGCATCTTCAATCGTTACCTGCATCATACGACGAGTTTCTGGGTCCATGGTGGTTTCCCAAAGTTGGTCTGGGTTCATCTCACCTAGACCTTTGTAGCGCTGACGGCTTAAGCCACGCATTGACTCTTTCACTAACCAGTCAAGCGCTTCTGCAAAGTTTGCCACTGGCATAGTACGCTCACCACGTTTGATGTACGCGCCTTCTTCCAGAAGTCCATCAAGTGCTTCTGATAGATCAGCCAACTTGCCGTACTCTTTCGAGTTTAGGAAGTCGATGCTAATTGCATGTTCGTGCGTCACGCCGTGAGTACGAACCACAATCTTAGGCAAGTTTAAGCCTAGCTCTTCGTGCTGCTCAACTTCGTAGCTGTACTGGCTTGCCCCCACTTCTTTCGCATTCAGCTGTTCAATAAGCTGCTTCGTCCAAGCTTCCACAACTGATGCGTCATGGCATTGCTCTGGCGTTAGGCGAGGAGTGTAAATCAACTCGTTTACCAAAGCACTTGGGTAGCGACGGCTCATACGTTCCGCCAGTTTAATACCCGCATTGTACTGTTGAACAAGCTTCTCTAGTGCTTCACCAGCCAGTGCAGGTGCTTCTGCGTTTACGTGTAGCGATGCATTATCCAGAGCTAATGATACTTGGTATTGGTTCATCGCTTCTTCATCTTTGATGTACTGCTCTTGTTTGCCTTTTTTCACTTTGTATAGTGGTGGCTGAGCGATGTACACGTAACCACGCTCGATAAGCTCTGGCATTTGACGGTAGAAGAAGGTCAACAGTAGCGTACGGATGTGCGAACCATCGACATCGGCATCGGTCATGATGATGATGTTGTGGTAACGAAGCTTGTCCGGGTTGTACTCGTCACGACCGATACCACAACCTAGTGCGGTGATCAGTGTTGCTACTTCTTGAGAAGATAGCATCTTGTCGAAACGTGCTTTTTCTACGTTAAGAATCTTACCTTTTAGCGGTAGGATTGCTTGGTTCTTACGGTTACGGCCTTGTTTTGCGGAGCCGCCTGCCGAATCACCCTCCACTATGTATAGTTCAGAGAGTGCCGGATCTTTTTCCTGACAGTCTGCAAGTTTACCTGGAAGGCCAGCTAGGTCTAGCGCACCTTTACGGCGCGTCATTTCACGAGCTTTACGCGCTGCTTCACGAGCACGTGCTGCATCGATGATTTTCGAACAAACCATCTTCGCTTCTGTCGGGTTCTCAATCAGGAACTCAGACAGTTTTTCACCCATTGCAGACTCAACAGCTGATTTCACTTCAGAAGAAACCAGTTTGTCTTTTGTTTGGCTTGAGAACTTAGGATCAGGCACTTTCACCGAAACAACCGCAGTTAGACCTTCACGCGCATCGTCGCCTGAAGTCGCTGTTTTCGCTTTCTTCGAGAAACCTTCTTTATCCATAAAGCTGTTCAATGTACGTGTTAGCGCAGCACGGAAACCAGCAAGGTGAGTACCACCATCACGCTGTGGGATATTGTTGGTAAAGCAGAAGATGTTCTCTTGGAAACCATCGTTCCATTGCATCGCCACTTCAACTGAAATGCCGTCTTCACGCTCAGAGTTAAAGTGGAAGATTTTTTCGATGATTGGCGTTTTGTTGGTGTTTAGGTGATCAACGAACGCTTGAATACCACCTTCATACATGAAGTGATCATGTTTGTCCGCTTCACGTTCATCAACCAATTTGATCGACACACCAGAGTTCAGGAATGACAGTTCACGCAGGCGCTTCGCCAGAATGTCATAGTGGAACTCTGTGTTAGAGAACGTCTCGGCACTTGGCCAGAAACGAATTTGTGTACCGGTTTTATCCGTATCACCCACAACGGCTAGTGGCGCTTGAGGCTCACCATGGCGGTAGGTTTGCGTATGGATATGGCCACCACGATGAATCGTTAGCTCAACTTTCTCTGATAGTGCGTTTACTACTGAAACACCTACCCCGTGAAGACCACCCGATACTTTGTATGAGTTATCGTCGAACTTACCACCCGCGTGAAGAACCGTCATGATTACTTCTGCTGCAGAGACATTTTCCTCTGAGTGGATTTCTGTTGGAATGCCACGACCATCATCGCTAACGGAAACCGAGTTATCCTCATGAATTGTCACAACGATGTCTTTACAGTGACCTGCCAACGCTTCATCAATTGAGTTATCCACCACCTCGAAAACCATGTGGTGAAGGCCGGTGCCGTCGTCCGTATCGCCGATGTACATTCCTGGACGCTTACGTACCGCATCCAGACCCTTCAGTACCTTAATACTCGATGAATCGTAATTTTCAGACATGAGTTTCTCTCTTCTAGTTTGACTCTATCCTGCCATGTTCCACATGAAACAATTTACCGTTATCGTCCAACATATCGGCGATTTGGCTTTCAGTGATAGAGCTTACAAATACTTGTGCGCCCGTCTCTTTTAAGCAGTCAGCAAGACGCTTGCGACGTTGGCTATCTAATTCCGACGCGAAGTCATCAATTAGGTAAATGCATTGTTTACCGGCCATCTCTGTCAGGTGTTGCCCTTGCGCTACACGCAATGCACACACCATGAGTTTTAATTGACCGCGTGACAGAACATCTTCAACGGGCGTTCCGTTCACTTTAATGCGCAAATCAGCTTTGTTTGGGCCACTAAAGGTGTATCCCAATGCCTGATCACGCTCAAAATTCTTTTCTAGTATCTCGTGGTATGGAGTGTCTTTATCCCAGCCACGATAATACTTCAATTGGATCTCAAATTCTGGCAAAAATGTCTGACAGATAGTTTCTGCGACGGTTTTCATCTGCTCGATGTAACTTGCTCGCCATTGGCTGATGTTTTCAGCCAACCCTGCCATTTCCTGATCCCAATAACTGAGCTCACGATAACTATTGGCGGTTTTCAACAACGCGTTGCGCTGCTTGTTCAGGCGCTTGAACCTTCCCCATGCTTGATAAAAAGCGGGCTCGGTATGAAACACGCCCCAATCAATAAACGCACGACGATGTTTAGGGCCATCTGTCAGTAAATCAAACCCTTCTGGGTGTATCAACTGCAGAGGCAGAACTTGTGCCAACTGCGCTAATTTTTGTCCAGATTGACCGCCTATTTTAACCTCTGTTGAGCCATCACGCTGCTTATTAATGCCGATAGGTAGCTCAAATTGATCCGAGTTCAAAAAACGACCATGAACAAACAGTTCGTCACACTCATTTTGTATCACTCGTCCGGTGAGAGAGCTCTTGAATGAGCGGCCATGCCCGAGCAGATAAACCGCTTCTAAGACACTGGTTTTACCGCTGCCGTTCGGCCCGATAAGAAAGTTAAAGCCTGCTGATAACTCAATATCACAGGCTTTAATGTTTCGAAACTGCTGAATGATGAGACGAGAAAGAGGCATTCAGTTGGCTTATAGACGAATTGGCATCACCACGTACATGGCACTGTCATCGTCGGCATTTTCAATCAACGCGCTGGCGTTAGCATCCGACATCGACACACGTACATTTTCACAACGCAACGTGTTCAGAACATCAAGCACATAGCTTACGTTAAAGCCGATTTCGATGGCGTCACCTTCAAAGGTTACATCAAGCATCTCTTCCGCTTCTTCTTGTTCTGGGTTATTCGCGGTTATGCGCATTTCAGTATCAGCCAGATTCACTCGCACGCCACGGAATTTTTCGTTGGAAAGAATCGCAGCACGAGAGAAGGCTTGGCGCAACTCGTCACAACTTGCTATTAGTGTCTTATTGGTGCTCTGAGGCAATACACGGCGGTAGTCAGGGAAACGACCATCAACCAACTTAGAGGTAAAAGTAAAGTTATTCACCTCAGCACGAACATTGGAGCTACCGATCTGAAGTACTACGGGCTGCTCTGGCGCATCCATCAACTTTACTAATTCTTGCACACCTTTGCGTGGCACGATGATTTGCTTCTGCGCAAAGTCCGCACCTAGCTGAGTTTGCGATACCGCCATACGGTGGCCGTCCGTCGCCACGCTGCGTAGCGTGGTGCCGTCAATTTCAAACAACATGCCGTTGAGGTAGTAACGAACGTCTTGATTCGCCATCGAGAACTGAGTTTTGTCGATCAGCGTACGTAAATCAGCTTGGCTCAGTGATACTTCCACTTCGCTTTGCCAGTCTTCAATATTAGGGAAATCGTTCGCAGGAAGCGTTGCCAACGAGAAACGGCTGCGACCAGAGCGAACTTGTACACGATCACCTTCTAATACAAATGTGATGATCGCATCGTCCGGTAAACCACGGCAGATATCGAGAAACTTACGCGAAGGAACGGTAATGCTGCCCGCTTCAAAATCACCTTCTAGCGTCACTTTGCTTACTAACTCTACTTCAAGATCGGTTGCCGTCATCGACAATACGTTCTCTTCTACTTTAAGAAGTAGGTTACCCAGGATTGGCAGGGTTGGTCGGCCACCTAAAGCGCCCGAAACCTGCTGTAGCGGTTTGATTAAATGACTACGTTCAATGGTAAATTTCATGCTTGGCTCTTTACGCTGTCAGCTCAATAAATGATTTGCTTAGAATACCGTTATTCTAACCGATTACGAAGACAGGGTGCGAATCAAGTTAGAGTAATCTTCTTTAATGTCGTGGCTCTCTTCACGCAGCTGCTCAATCTTGCGACAAGCATGAAGTACGGTCGTATGATCGCGGCCCCCAAACGCATCGCCAATTTCAGGCAAGCTATGGTTGGTTAGTTCTTTTGCTAACGCCATAGCCAGCTGACGAGGACGCGCTACAGAACGAGAACGACGCTTAGACAGCAAGTCCGCTACTTTAATCTTGTAGTATTCCGCCACTGTCTTTTGAATGTTATCGATTGTCACAAGCTTCTCTTGTAGAGCAAGCAGATCGCGCAGCGCTTCACGAACAAAATCAATCGTAATTGGACGGCCAGTAAAGTTCGCGTTCGCAATAACACGGTTCAGTGCACCTTCTAGCTCACGAACGTTCGAACGCAGACGCTTGGCAATGAAGAATGCCACTTCATCAGCAAGGTGGATTTGGTGATCTTCAGCTTTTTTCATCAAGATCGCCACACGCGTTTCAAGCTCAGGCGGCTCGATCGCAACAGTAAGACCCCAACCAAAGCGAGATTTAAGACGATCTTCAACGCCATTAATTTCTTTAGGATAACGGTCAGACGTTAGAATGATCTGCTGATTACCTTCCAATAGTGCGTTGAAGGTATGGAAGAATTCTTCTTGTGAACGTTCTTTATTAGCAAAGAATTGGATGTCATCGATAAGGAGCGCATCCACGCTGCGGTAGTAGCGTTTGAATTCTTCAATCGCATTGTTTTGCAGCGCTTTCACCATGTCTTGCACAAAACGTTCTGAGTGCATGTAGACCACTTTTGCGTTCGGGTTGTTATCCACAATCGCGTTACCCACCGCATGCAATAAGTGGGTTTTACCCAAACCCGTGCCGCCGTATAGGAATAGTGGGTTGTAAGCTGCACCTGGGTTATCCGATACCTGACGCGCCGCAGCCAAACCCAGTTGGTTCGACTTACCTTCAACAAAGTTATCGAACTTGTGTTTTGGGTTCATGTTTGAGCGGTGATTGATAGCCGCAATCGCTTGAGCGTCGTCATCCCAGGTTTTGTGTACTGGCTTACGCGCCTGTAATTGCGCAGGTGCAGATGACTCGGCAGCCACATCTGCAGGCGTACGTGTCGGCGCTGGTTTTGGTGCAGAGACAGGTCGGCTCCCCACTTCAAAACGTAAGTTAGGAATATCGCCACCGCAGTATTCCTGCAGTAAGCGAGTAATATTGTTCAGATACTTATCACGCACCCAGTCCAACACAAAGCGGTTTGGCGCGAATAGAGTGAGAGTATTGTCATTGAGCTCCGCTTGTAGCGGACGAACCCACATGCTGAATTCTGTAGCTGGTAGCTCTTCTTGAAGCTGCTGCAAACATTGCAGCCAAAGCGAAGATGACACGGTGCCCCCACTGAGTAATTGAATTATCGGAAAAGACTGGCAATTTTACCTGTTGATAACCAAGATCGCCAGCGATTGATCGACGATCCAGTGAATAAGATCCAAGTTATTCACAATTATTTCTGCAAACTTGATGAGATCAACACACCTTGCCCCAAATTTGCCCACACAACGATCCACAATTGGGCAAAACTCACAAGATCGAGCGATTGGTGATAAGTCTGTGTATTATTTTATTCCCAATGCTGATTTTGTCGATCATTTCGCTAGGTTCAGTTCGCATTTTCGTCACATTTAACATTCTTCTTCTATTATCTAATAACTCACAGGTCTAGGTTATTGCTCTTGGTTATTTATTTAATTGAGCTAACTAACAGTAGTATTTCCAACCATAAAATTATGGAGATGTATTATGAAAAACTGGATTAAGGTTGCCGTTGCAGCCATTGCACTGTCGGCAGCAACCGTACAAGCCGCTACTGAAGTCAAAGTTGGTATGTCAGGTCGCTACTTCCCGTTTACTTTTGTAAAGCAAGACAAGCTACAAGGCTTTGAAGTCGACATGTGGGATGAAATCGGTAAACGTAACGATTACAAAATCGAATACGTAACAGCCAACTTCTCTGGTTTATTTGGTCTTTTAGAAACTGGTCGTATCGATACGATCTCCAACCAAATCACCATGACTGATGAGCGTAAAGCTAAATACCTATTTGCTGACCCTTACGTTGTAGATGGCGCACAAATTACCGTGCGTAAAGGCAACGACAGCATCAAAGGTGTTGACGATCTTGCGGGCAAAACCGTTGCGGTGAACCTAGGCTCTAACTTTGAGCAACTGCTGCGTCAATACGACAAAGACGGCAAGATCAACATTAAAACGTACGACACAGGTATCGAACATGACGTGGCGCTCGGTCGTGCAGACGCGTTTGTAATGGATCGTCTTTCTGCGTTAGAGCTGATTAAGAAAACTGGCCTTCCTCTGGAATTGGCAGGCGAACCGTTTGAGACCATTCAAAACGCATGGCCTTTCGTTGACAACGAGAAAGGTCGTAAGCTGCAAGAAGAAGTAAACAAAGCACTGGCTGAGATGCGCGCAGATGGTACAGTAGAGAAAATTTCCGTGAAGTGGTTTGGCGCTGACATCACGAAATAAGAACTCTTTGTACTTTAGGCCGCAAAGTGGTATCACTCTCGGACTAAAATAAACTTACGTAAAGGTGGAACTTGTTTTCCACCTTTTCTTTTCTCTAGCCTTTAGGTAAGCCGTATGGGATTTGACTTTAATTACATGTTGGAACTGCTGCCGATATTGCTGAAATATCTTGGCACAACCATGGAAATGGCGACATGGGGATTGGTGTTTTCGCTGATTTTATCCGTCATTTTAGCCAATATTCGCGTATTTAAACTGCCAGTTCTGGATCAATTAAGCCAACTGTACATCAGCTTCTTCCGTGGCACCCCACTGTTGGTTCAGCTTTTCCTGCTTTATTACGGCTTACCGCAAATTTTTCCATTGATGGTCGGTATCGACGCCTTTTCAGCAGCGGTGATCGGTTTAACGCTGCACTTTGCCGCTTATATGGCGGAAAGTATTCGTGCCGCCATTATTGGCATTGATCGCAGCCAAATGGAAGCGAGCTTATCGGTCGGTATGACGACATCCCAAGCAATGCGCCGAGTGATTTTACCTCAAGCAACGCGTGTCGCACTGCCTTCATTGATGAACTATTTCATCGATATGATCAAGTCAACGTCTCTCGCTTTCACGCTTGGTGTGGCCGAAATCATGGCGAAAGCACAGATGGAAGCCTCATCAAGTTTCCGTTTCTTTGAAGCTTTCCTTGCGGTTGCTCTTATTTACTGGGGAGTGGTGGTGATTCTGACTCGCGTACAAATCTGGGCAGAAGCAAAACTGAATAAGGCGTACGTACGATGATTAAGTTAGAAAATATTCACAAACGTTTTGGTGAGACTGAAGTGCTGAAAGGCATCGACCTCGATATTAAGCAAGGTGAGATCATCGTGATTATCGGCTCAAGTGGCACGGGTAAATCAACCTTGCTGCGTACGGTGAACTTTCTAGAACAAGCAGATGAAGGTCGTATCACGATAGATGACATCTCCGTTGATACTCAAAAACACACTAAAGCCGAAGTATTAGCGCTGCGTCGTCGAACTGGCTTTGTGTTCCAAAACTATGCCCTGTTTGCCCACATGAATGCGCGCCAGAACATTGCCGAAGGTCTAGTGACCGTTCGAGGCTGGAAAAAAGCCGATGCTCTCAAACGAGCGCAACAAATTCTGGATGACATCGGTCTTGGGGATAAAGGCGATAGTTATCCAGCGGCATTGTCTGGCGGCCAACAACAACGTGTGGGTATCGGCCGAGCGATGGCGCTGCAACCAGAACTGCTGTTGTTTGACGAACCAACTTCTGCGCTGGATCCGGAATGGGTCGGTGAAGTTCTCTCATTAATGAAGAAGTTAGCTAATCAGCATCAAACCATGCTGGTGGTAACACACGAGATGCAATTTGCTAAAGAAGTCGCTGATAGAGTGATCTTCATGGCGGAAGGCAATATCGTTGAGCAAGGTTCTCCACAGGATATCTTCGATAATCCACAAGATCCTCGTTTGAAAAAATTCCTTAACCAAGTAGGAATAGAGTAACGATCAAGCATCAGGATCGATTGATCCTTGAGATTTTACTCACACTACGTATAATCGCCCGGCCGGAATTTCGTACTCATTGAGTCATTGACACATTATGTGAGTGTGATTACAATTCCGCCTCTTTGTTGAGAGGCGTCGGTTGTCCTTCTCTATATAAAGAGCTTCTTTATATAAGAAAGCAAATACCCACGCCGGGTTTAACAAGAACCTAAAACTACTGATCAGTAAAGGTAATTATCATGAAACGCACTTTTCAACCTACAGTTCTAAAGCGCAAGCGTACTCACGGCTTCCGTGCTCGCATGGCAACTAAGAACGGTCGTAAAGTTATCAACGCACGTCGTGCAAAAGGCCGTGCGCGCCTATCAAAATAATCGCTAGTTTATTTTGAACACGTACGCGTTTAATCGGGAGTTACGTTTGTTAACTCCCGAGCATTATCAAAACGTCTTCCAGCAAGCTCATCGAGCTGGCTCGCCTCATTTCACCATCATTGCTCGCAATAACAAACTTTCTCACCCACGATTAGGTTTAGCGGTTCCCAAAAAGCAAATCAAAACGGCTGTCGGTCGTAACCGATTTAAGCGTTTGGCTCGTGAAAGCTTTCGTAACAATCAACATCAGCTTCCAAACAAAGATTTTGTTGTGATTGCGAAGAAAAGCGCGCAAGATTTAAGCAATGAGGAAATTTTTAAGTTGTTTGATAAGCTATGGCAACGCCTGTCTCGCCCTTCACGTGGATAGCCATTGGGCTCGTTTATCTGTATCGCTGGTTTATCAGCCCTTTGATTGGTCCTCGTTGCCGGTTCACACCAACCTGTTCCACTTACGCGCTAGAAGCTTTGAGAGCTCACGGTTTTGTAAAAGGATGTTGGTTATCAGGCAAACGTCTATTAAAATGCCACCCTTTGAATGAAGGGGGGTATGACCCCGTTCCACCAGTCCAAAAACAAGACAGAGATAACTAACGATGGATTCTCAACGTAATATCCTGCTCATCGGTTTGGCCCTGGTTTCTTTTTTGCTGTTTCAACAATGGCAAGTTGCAAAGAATCCAGAACCTCAAGCAGTTGAACAGGCTCAATCAAGCAGCACTCTACCTGCACCATCTTTTGCTGATGAACTTGACCCAGTTCCTGGTCAACAGCAAGCTTCTGCAAAAACTATCACAGTAACGACTGATGTTTTAACTCTGTCGATCGACACCGTTGGTGGCGATGTGGTACATGCCAACCTTAACGAATACTCTGCTGAGTTAGATTCATCAGATTCCTTTGTTCTGCTTAAAGACGCTCAAGGTCACCAATTTATCGCTCAAAGCGGTCTAGTGGGTCCTCAAGGTATCGACTTGAGCAGCACAAATCGCCCTCACTACAACGTAAGTGCAGACAGCTTCACAATGGCTGACGGTCAAGATGAACTTCGCGTTCCGATGACATTCACTGCAAACGGCATCGAATACACCAAAACTTACATCTTTAAACGCGGCAGCTACGCGCTTAATGTTGAATACGATGTAGTGAACAACTCAGGCAACAACGCAACATTTGGTATGTACGCTCACCTACGTCAAAACCTAATGGACGATGGTGGTAGCATCACAATGCCTACTTACCGTGGTGGCGCATACTCAACAGAAGATACGCGTTACAAGAAGTACAGCTTTGATGATATGCAGGATCGCAACCTGTCTCTTAACCTAGCCGATGGCCAAGGTTGGGCCGCAATGATTCAGCACTACTTTGCCGCAGCTTGGATCCCACGTAACGAACCAGGTACTAACCTATACACTCGTGTAATTGGCAACCTCGGCGACATCGGCGTTCGTATGCCGAACAAAACTATCGCAACAGGCGATCAGGCTAAGTTTGAAGCAACACTTTGGGTTGGTCCAAAACTGCAAGATGAAATGGCAGAAGTGGCACCTAACCTAGACCTAGTAGTGGACTACGGCTGGTTATGGTTCATTGCGAAGCCTCTTCATATGTTGCTTTCATTCATCCAGAGCTTTGTTGGCAACTGGGGTGTGGCAATCATCTGTCTGACCTTCATCGTTCGTGGTGCAATGTACCCACTAACAAAAGCGCAATACACGTCTATGGCGAAAATGCGCATGCTACAGCCTAAGCTGCAAGCAATGCGTGAGCGTATCGGTGATGACCGTCAGCGCATGAGCCAAGAAATGATGGAACTGTACAAGAAAGAGAAAGTGAACCCACTAGGTGGCTGTTTACCTCTTATCCTACAGATGCCTATCTTCATCGCGCTTTACTGGGCACTAATGGAATCGGTTGAGCTACGTCACTCTCCATTCTTCGGTTGGATTCATGACCTTTCAGCGCAGGACCCTTACTACATCCTGCCTCTACTGATGGGTGCGTCAATGTTCCTAATCCAGAAGATGAGCCCGACAACAGTAACGGATCCAATGCAGCAGAAGATCATGACCTTTATGCCGGTTATGTTTACCTTCTTCTTCTTGTTCTTCCCATCAGGTCTCGTTCTGTACTGGTTGGTGTCGAACATCGTAACGCTTATCCAGCAAACTCTGATCTACAAAGGATTAGAGAAAAAAGGCTTACACAGCAAGTAACCTTTTAGGAAATGATTGAGAAAGGCGGCCAAAAGGTCGCCTTTTTGTTTTTGGCTGATTACAATTCAGCTAATTAATTGTGATGGCTCCCTAGGTATCTTCCCTATAGCCCAGCTCAAAAGGCAAAATTATGACTACAGATACGATTGTCGCTCAAGCGACCGCGCCTGGTCGTGGCGGTGTCGGTATTATTCGAGTTTCTGGCCCTAAAGCCAACCAAGTGGCGTTAGAAGTCACTGGCAAAACACTAAAGCCCCGCTACGCAGAGTACCTGCCGTTTAAGTCAGAAGATGGCACTGTGCTTGATCAGGGCATCGCACTGTACTTCCCTAACCCACACTCATTTACAGGTGAAGACGTACTTGAGCTGCAAGGCCATGGCGGCCCTGTCGTGATGGATATGCTGATAAAACGCATTCTAGGTATAGATGGTATTCGAGCTGCTCGCCCTGGTGAGTTCTCTGAACGCGCATTTCTGAACGATAAACTCGACTTAGCTCAAGCCGAAGCGATTGCAGACCTCATTGATGCCAGTTCTGAAGAAGCAGCAAAATCGGCGCTGCAATCCTTACAGGGCGCATTTTCAGGCCGCATTAATACCTTAGTTGAGTCGCTGATTCATTTGCGTATCTATGTTGAAGCAGCCATCGACTTCCCTGAAGAAGAGATCGACTTTTTGGCCGACGGTAAAGTGGCTGGTGACCTACAAGCCATCATCGACAACCTAGATGCGGTGCGCAAAGAAGCTAACCAAGGCGCTATTATGCGTGAAGGGATGAAAGTCGTGATTGCGGGTCGTCCAAATGCGGGCAAATCAAGCCTGCTGAACGCGCTATCGGGTAAAGAGTCTGCAATCGTAACCGACATCGCAGGAACTACGCGTGATGTACTGCGTGAGCATATCCATATTGATGGCATGCCTCTGCACATCATCGATACTGCAGGTTTGCGTGATGCTTCCGATGAAGTAGAGAAAATCGGTATCGAACGCGCGTGGGATGAAATAGCCCAAGCAGACCGCGTGTTGTTCATGGTGGATGGCACGACAACCGATGCCACCGATCCGAAAGATATCTGGCCAGATTTTGTGGATCGCCTACCAGACAACATTGGCATAACTGTGATCCGTAATAAAGCGGATCAAACGGGTGAAGATATGGGGATCTGCCACGTCAATAACCCTACTCTTATCCGTTTGTCAGCGAAGACTGGTGCAGGGGTTGAAGCTCTGCGCGATCATCTCAAGGAGTGTATGGGCTTCTCTGGCAACAGTGAAGGTGGGTTTATGGCTCGTCGTCGTCATCTCGATGCATTAGAACGTGCCGCACAGCACCTTCAAATAGGCCAGGAGCAGCTTGAAGGCTATATGGCAGGTGAAATATTGGCTGAAGAGCTACGCATCACCCAACAACATCTCAATGAGATTACCGGTGAGTTCAGTTCTGACGACTTACTGGGACGAATCTTCTCTTCATTCTGTATCGGGAAGTAAATAATCGAACGCGCGGTGCTGAGCTTAACTCACACCGCGTTTCTTTTTGTACGGCAAGCCATCCATGAGCTTTAGCCGTCGCATTCAATAAGGAAGAAGTATGATCCACATTATTACAGGCAGCACGTTAGGTGGCGCAGAATACGTAGGGGATCACCTGAGTGATCTACTCAACGAGAATGGATTTGAAACAACGATCCACAACCAGCCTTCCCTCAGTGATATCGAAAATCAAGGTACGTGGTTGGTGATCACCTCTACACATGGAGCTGGTGAGTATCCTGATAATATCCAACCTTTTATCGCAGCATTACAAAATACACCGCCAAAAATGACTGATGTAAAATTTGCGGTGATTGCGATTGGTGACTCTAGCTACGATACGTTCTGTGCCGCTGGTCAACACGCTTATGATTTATTAGAGGATATTGGTGCAACCCCTCTCGCAGATTGCTTTAAAATCGATGTACTGAGCCATGATGTACCAGAAGACGCCGCAGAGATGTGGTTAAAAGAGAATATCGAACGTTTTTAAACTCACGACTTTCCCTTCAACAGAGTCGAAATTCGGCTCTGTTTTCTCCCATTTGAATAACTCCCACCAAATTATTTTGTTTAACCGCTCAAAAACCAACCAAACAGACTGTGGATAACTACAATAAGATCCAGTGATTTTCCTTTAGTTATCCCAATAACAACTTTGATCAATTTTACCCCCTGTGTATAACCACCACTTTTGATCCCAGGTAATCCTCGATCTGATCCAATCATGATCACAAGATATGATCCAAAGAAGATCCATGATCTTGTTGATCATTTTTAGGTTATCCACAGAAACGGTCGATCCTAATAGTAGATCTAATAAAAGATCATATATATAGATCTTATATATATTTATCTTGAAGCTTAAAACGGATAAAACGAGAAAACGTTTTTCTCTCTGGCATAAAGCAGGTAAAATACGGCTCCTTTATCTGTCCATTAAATCCCTTTGAATACCTGAGGTCAGTTCATGCTTTATCACGAAAACTTTGACGTCATTGTTGTCGGTGGCGGACACGCAGGAACGGAAGCCGCGCTCGCATCTGCACGCACAGGACAAAAAACGCTTCTCCTTACCCATAACATCGATACATTAGGCCAGATGTCTTGTAATCCGGCGATCGGTGGTATTGGTAAAGGTCACTTAGTAAAAGAAGTAGATGCTATGGGCGGTTTGATGGCTGAAGCCATCGACCATGCAGGTATTCAGTTTCGTACACTAAATGCCTCCAAAGGTCCTGCAGTACGAGCAACTCGAGCTCAAGCCGATCGCGCTCTGTACAAAGCGTACGTTCGTAATGCATTAGAAAATGCGCCTAACTTAACGTTGTTCCAGCAATCAGTTGATGATCTGATTGTTGAACAAGATCGCGCAGTTGGTGTGGTAACTCAAATGGGACTTCGCTTCCATGCGAAAGCCGTTGTGCTAACCGTGGGTACCTTCCTTGGTGGTAAGATCCACATAGGTATGGAAAGCTCGTCTGGTGGTCGTGCCGGGGATCCACCATCGATCGCATTAGCGGATCGACTGCGTGAACTGCCGTTCCGTGTGGATCGTTTAAAAACAGGTACTCCACCGCGCATTGATGCTCGTACTGTTGATTTTTCAGTGCTAGAAGCTCAGCACGGTGATAACCCAACGCCTGTATTCTCGTTCATGGGCAAACGTGAACAGCATCCGCGTCAGATTCCATGTTTCATCACCCACACCAATGAACAAACTCACGATGTGATCCGTAGTAACTTGGATCGCAGTCCAATGTACGCAGGTGTGATTGAAGGTATTGGTCCGCGTTACTGTCCGTCTATTGAAGACAAAGTGATGCGTTTCGCTGACAAAAACAGCCACCAAATCTTCATTGAGCCAGAAGGCCTAACCACGCACGAGTTATACCCTAATGGTATCTCGACCAGCTTGCCATTTGATGTGCAAGTACAAATCGTGCGCTCAATGAAAGGGTTTGAAAATGCACACATCGTTCGCCCAGGTTATGCGATTGAATATGATTTCTTCGATCCACGTGATTTGAAGCAAACGTACGAGACGAAGTTCATCCATGGTTTGTTCTTTGCTGGCCAGATTAATGGCACGACTGGCTACGAAGAAGCCGCAGCGCAAGGCTTGATGGCCGGTCTAAATGCAAGCTTGTTTAGCCAAGACAAAGAAGGCTGGAGCCCACGTCGTGACCAAGCTTACATGGGCGTGTTGATTGATGACTTATCGACCATGGGTACCAAAGAGCCGTACCGCATGTTCACTTCTCGTGCGGAATACCGCCTGCTACTTCGTGAAGATAACGCCGATTTACGTTTAACGGAAAAAGCGCGCGAGCTAGGCTTGATTGATGATGTTCGTTGGGCTCGCTTTAACGAGAAAATCAACAATATGGAAACGGAGCGTCAGCGTTTGAAAGCAACGTGGATGAATCCGAAGTCAGAGGGTGTTGATGAGCTGAACAAGCTGCTGAAAACCCCAATGGCCCGTGAAGCGAGTGGTGAGGATCTTCTGCGTCGTCCAGAGATCACTTATTCGCAACTGACGCAACTTGAAGCGTTTGCTCCTGCACTTGAAGATCAGCAAGCGGCTGAGCAAGTTGAAATTCAAGTGAAATACGATGGTTACATCAAGCGTCAGCAGGAAGAGATCGAAAAATCACTGCGTCACGAAAATACCAAGTTACCTGCTGATTTGGATTACCGCGATGTAAAAGGTTTATCAAACGAAGTCGTTGCTAAACTGAGCGAGGCCAAACCAGAGAGCATCGGTATTGCATCACGCATTTCTGGTATTACGCCTGCTGCAATTTCTATTCTACTTGTTCACTTGAAAAAGCATGGTTTGCTGAAGAAAGGTGAGGAAGAATAATGAGCGCATTGCGAACAAAGCTGGATTCACTGATCGCGAAAACCGATTTGGAAGTGTCAGAACAGCAACGAGAGCAGTTAGTTGGTTATGTCGAACTGCTCGACAAATGGAACAAAGCGTACAATTTAACATCGGTACGTGATCCGCTTGATATGTTAGTGAAACATATTCTTGATAGTATCGTTGTAAGCGCACACCTGCCCGGTGAGCGCTTCATTGATGTTGGTACTGGTCCGGGGTTACCGGGCATCCCTTTGGCAATAATGAACCCTGAGAAAACCTTCTTTTTGCTCGACAGTCTTGGCAAACGCATTCGTTTTATCAAGCAAGTCGTGCACACATTAGGGCTGAAAAACGTGACACCAATTCAAAGTCGCGTCGAAGAATTCCAACCTGAAGAAAAATTTGATGGCGTTTTGAGTCGAGCTTTTGCTTCAATGACAGACATGGTGGAATGGTGCCACCATTTGCCGAAACAAGAGCACGGGGTGTTTCTAGCGCTGAAAGGACAGCACCCTAAAGATGAAATGGATCAGCTTCCTGAATGGTGCAGTGTGACAGAGATCATATCTTTGGCTGTTCCTGAGTTGGAAGGTGATCGTCATCTAGTAATCTTATCGCGCAAGGAAAATTAGCGAGGTAATCGTGGGTAAAATTGTAGCAATCGCCAACCAGAAAGGTGGGGTCGGCAAAACAACAACGTGCATTAACTTAGCGGCTTCGATGGCGGCAACAAAGCGCAAGGTTTTGGTGATCGATCTCGACCCGCAAGGCAATGCTACGATGGCCAGTGGCGTGGATAAGTATATGGTCGATGCCACCGCATACGATCTTTTGGTCGAAGATACACCGTTCGATCAAGTCGTTTGTACCCAAACAACAGGGAAGTATGATTTGATCGCGGCGAACGGAGACGTAACCGCGGCAGAAATCAAATTGATGGAAGTTTTCGCTCGTGAAGTGCGTCTAAAAAATGCATTGTCGTCAGTTCGCGATAACTATGATTTCATCTTTATTGATTGTCCTCCTTCTCTAAACCTTCTTACAATCAATGCGATGGCGGCAGCTGACTCTGTGCTGGTGCCGATGCAATGTGAATACTTTGCGTTAGAAGGTTTAACTGCTCTTATGGATACAATCAGCAAGTTAGCGGCTGTTGTGAATGAAAACCTAAAAATCGAAGGTTTATTGCGTACCATGTACGACCCACGCAACCGCTTATCGAATGAAGTATCCGATCAACTTAAAAAACACTTTGGGAATAAAGTTTACCGTACTGTCATTCCGCGTAATGTTCGTTTGGCTGAAGCGCCAAGTCACGGTAAGCCAGCAATGTACTACGATAAGTACTCCGCAGGTGCCAAAGCGTATCTTGCTCTAGCGGGCGAAATGCTCCGCCGCGAAGAAATCCCAGTTTAACTCTAACCTAAGGAATTCAATCCCATGTCTAAGCGTGGTCTCGGAAAAGGACTGGATGCGTTATTGTCGACCAGTTCGTTTGCTCGTGAAAAACAGCATATTGCATCGCATAGCCAAGAATTATCGGCAGACGGTGAGTTAACCGATTTAGCGATTGGTCAATTGCAACCGGGCGTATACCAACCGCGTAAAGATATGGCGCCTGAAGCGCTAGAAGAACTAGCGGCTTCGATTCAATCACAAGGCATTATTCAACCAATCGTGGTTCGCCAGGTCGAAAGTGGTCAGTTTGAGATCATCGCAGGTGAGCGCCGCTGGCGTGCTGCAAGGCAGGCGGGGTTAAAACGCGTACCGTGTTTGGTGAAAAAAGTTGAAGATCGTGCCGCCATCGCCATGGCGTTGATTGAAAACATTCAACGTGAAGACTTGAATGTGATTGAGGAAGCCCAAGCGCTTGAACGTCTACAAGATGAATTCACGCTGACACATCAGCAAGTGGCCGATGTGATTGGTAAATCAAGAACGACGGTGAGTAACCTATTACGTCTGAATCAGTTGGAAGTTGATGTAAAAGGTCTGGTTGCAGATAAAAAATTGGAAATGGGTCATGCTCGAGCTCTGTTAGCGTTAGAAGGCGAACAGCAAGTCGAAGTAGCTCAACAAGTGGCTAAGAAGCAAATGACTGTTCGCCAAACCGAACAGTTAGTAAAAAAGTGCTTAGCCCCACAAAATGAGCAAAAAGGGCAACAAGAGGATACCGAAGCCGAGCAAATGTCGCATAAATTGAGTCAGCTGCTTGATGCAAAAGTTTCTCTTACCCGTTCTGCAAACGGAAAAGCGAAATTGACGATAAGTCTTGATGAGCCTCACAAATTGGACCAACTAATTGCCAAGCTTGAGGCCTAGATGAGATAATTGATTTAGGTCAATTAATCTAATTAATCGAATTTTGTGCGAAAGTTGTCGTTTTGTAAACAAAACTGTAAGTTTTTGATGCAATCGAATTGCTTTACGTTGAACTGAACGTATAATTTTCGCCAATTTCCCAGCACAGAGAGTTAAGTGCGAAGTGGATATTACTAGAGGTACGAATACATGGTAGCTGCGTTAGCTAGACCAGGACGAGAGCTCGCAAGGCAATTGTTAATGATCCAGTCTGGCGCGGTTATTTTTGTGGCAGCAGGAATGGCGGTAGCCATAAATCCTGACTGGGGATTTTCAGCGCTGATTGGCGGAGGCATTTTTGTTGTTGCCAATGCAGTATTCGCGCTGTGTGCTTTCATGTTTAGTGGAGCTCGCGCTGCCAAGCGCATCGCTGCTTCCTTCTATACGGGTGAAGTACTGAAAATTCTCATCACGGTTGCACTGTTCTATGTTGCCTACATGTATATGCAGGTGGAACTTGTTCCCCTCAAACTAACCTATTTGCTGGTACTAGGTATTAATATCTGTGCACCAGTGCTATTCATTAACAACAAAAAATAGGATGAGTTATGGCTGCGCCAGGTGAAGCGCTAACATCGTCCGGTTACATTGCCCACCACCTTTCTAACCTATCGCTATACAAGTTGGGTTTAGTAGGGTCGGAGACAAGTTTCTGGAACGTACATATCGATAGCCTGTTTTTTTCTTGGTTTACTGGTTTAATCTTCCTCGGAATTTTTTACAAAGTAGCAAAGAGAACAACAGCGGGTGTACCGGGTAAGCTTCAGTGTGCTGTAGAAATGATCGTTGAATTTGTCGCCGATAACGTCAAAGACACGTTCCATGGACGCAACCCACTGATCGCGCCTTTAGCACTGACTATCTTTTGTTGGGTATTTTTGATGAACGTGATGGACTTAGTTCCTATCGACTTCTTACCATACCCAGCAGAGCATTGGCTAGGTATTCCTTACCTTAAGGTTGTACCGTCTGCTGATGTGAATATCACCATGGCTATGGCTCTAGGCGTTTTTGCATTGATGATTTACTACAGCATCAAAGTAAAAGGTCTAGGTGGATTCGCAAAAGAACTTGCACTACATCCATTCAATCACCCACTGATGATTCCGTTTAACCTACTAATTGAAGTGGTATCGCTATTAGCGAAACCTCTATCACTTGGTATGCGTCTATTCGGTAACATGTTCGCGGGTGAGGTTGTATTCATTCTTTGTGCGGCAATGCTACCATGGTACTTACAATGGATGGGTTCACTACCGTGGGCAATCTTCCATATCTTGGTTATTACGATTCAAGCCTTCGTATTCATGATGTTGACAATTGTTTACCTGTCAATGGCACACGAAGATCCTGATCATTAATTTTTTTAAAGCTTTTTATTTGGGCACTAAGCCAACAACTATAAATTGGAGATAGTAATGGAAACTTTACTGAGCTTTTCTGCAATCGCCGTAGGTATTATCGTCGGTCTTGCTTCTCTTGGTACAGCGATTGGTTTCGCACTGCTAGGTGGTAAATTCCTAGAAGGTGCTGCACGTCAACCAGAAATGGCTCCTATGCTACAAGTTAAGATGTTCATCATCGCGGGTCTACTTGATGCGGTTCCAATGATCGGTATCGTAATCGCGCTACTATTCACTTTCGCAAACCCATTCGTTGGTCAACTAGGTTAATCACCTTTAACTCGGGACGGGCGATTATCGCTTGTCACTGATTAACACTAAGTCCAAATAGAGGGGTAGCTGTTGTGAACATAAACGCAACTCTGCTAGGTCAAGCAATCTCGTTCGCACTATTTGTGTGGTTCTGCATGAAGTATGTATGGCCACCATTGATGCAAGCGATCGAAGAGCGTCAGAAGAAAATTGCTGATGGTCTTCAAGCAGCAGAACGTGCTGCGAAAGACTTGGATCTAGCACAAGCCAACGCTTCTGATCAATTGAAAGAAGCGAAGCGCACAGCAACTGAGATCATCGAACAAGCGAACAAACGTAAGTCTCAAATTCTTGATGAAGCTCGCGAGGAAGCTCAGGCAGAACGCCAGAAAATCCTAGCGCAAGCAGAAGCAGAACTTGAAGCTGAACGCAATCGTGCACGCGATGAGCTGCGCAAACAAGTTGCTACTCTGGCTGTAGCTGGTGCTGAGAAAATCCTTGAGCGTTCTATCGATAAAGATGCGCAAAAAGATATTCTCGACAACATTACTGCAAAACTTTAAGTCTGGGGGCGCATATGTCTGATTTGACTACTATCGCACGCCCCTATGCTAAAGCAGCCTTCGACTTTGCTTTAGAGAAAGACCAGTTGGACCAATGGGGCCAAATGTTATCTTTTGCTGCTGAAGTGGCCAAAAACGAACAAATGAACGAACTACTAACGGGTTCGGTTTCTGCTGACAAAATGGCAGAAATTTTTGTTGCAGTTTGCGGCGAACAAGTTGATGCGCACGGTCAAAACCTTTTGAAGGTAATGGCTGAGAATGGTCGTTTAGCGGCCCTTCCTGATGTTTGCACGGAGTTTTTTACTCTGAAAAAAGAACATGAGAAAGAAATTGATGTTGAAGTAATTTCAGCAACAGAGCTTTCTGATGAACAACTTGCAAACATTGGCAGCAAACTTGAAAAGCGTCTTGAACGCAAAGTGAAGCTGAATTGCAGTGTAGATGAGACCCTACTTGGTGGGGTTATTATTCGAGCCGGAGACCTAGTCATCGATGACTCAGCGCGTGGTCGTTTGAACCGCCTGAGCGATGCATTGCAGTCTTAATGGGGATTGGAGCATGCAACTTAATTCCACGGAAATTAGCGATCTGATCAAACAACGTATCGAATCTTTCGAAGTTGTTAGTGAAGCTCGCAACGAGGGTACTATCGTATCGGTAAGCGATGGTATCATCCGCATCCACGGCCTAGCGGACGTGATGCAAGGTGAAATGATTGAATTACCGGGTGGCCGTTATGCACTGGCACTTAACCTTGAGCGTGACTCGGTTGGTGCGGTTGTAATGGGCCCATATGCTGACCTTAAGGAAGGCATGAAAGTTACAGGTACTGGCCGCATTCTTGAAGTGCCAGTTGGTCCAGAACTACTAGGCCGCGTAGTAAATACGCTGGGTGAGCCTATCGATGGTAAAGGTCCAATCGAAGCGAAAATGACTTCGCCTGTAGAAGTGATCGCACCAGGTGTAATCGACCGTAAATCGGTAGACCAACCTGTGCAAACTGGTTATAAGTCAGTTGACTCAATGATCCCAATCGGTCGTGGTCAGCGTGAGCTTATCATCGGTGACCGTCAGATTGGTAAAACAGCACTGGCGATCGACGCGATCATCAACCAGAAAGACTCTGGTATTTTCTCTATCTACGTAGCAATCGGTCAGAAAGCATCGACTATCGCTAACGTTGTTCGCAAACTAGAAGAGCACGGCGCACTACAAAATACTATCGTTGTAGTTGCATCAGCTTCTGAATCTGCAGCGCTTCAATACCTAGCGCCTTACGCAGGTTGTGCGATGGGTGAATACTTCCGCGATCGCGGTGAAGACGCACTGATTGTTTACGATGATCTATCTAAGCAAGCGGTAGCTTACCGTCAGATCTCTCTACTACTTAAACGTCCACCAGGCCGTGAGGCATTCCCAGGTGACGTATTCTACTTACACTCGCGTCTACTAGAGCGTGCAGCTCGTGTAAACGAAGAGTACGTAGAGCGTTTCACTAACGGTGAAGTGAAAGGTAAGACTGGTTCTTTGACTGCTCTTCCTATCATCGAAACTCAAGCAGGTGACGTTTCAGCATTCGTACCGACTAACGTAATCTCGATTACCGATGGTCAGATCTTCCTACAAACTGAGCTATTCAACGCTGGTGTTCGTCCTGCTGTTGACCCTGGTATCTCAGTATCTCGTGTAGGTGGTTCAGCTCAGACGAAAATCATCAAGAAACTATCAGGTGGTATCCGTACAGCACTAGCTGCATACCGTGAACTAGCGGCATTTGCTCAGTTCTCTTCTGACCTTGATGACGCAACGAAGAAACAGCTAGACCATGGTCAAAAAGTTACAGAACTAATGAAGCAGAAGCAGTACGCTCCAATGTCTGTATTTGACCAAGCTCTAACTATCTTCGCGGCAGAGCGCGGTTACCTTGATGATGTAGAACTTAACAAAGTTCTAGATTTCGAGGCGGCTCTACTATCGTACGCTCGCGGTCAATACGCTGAACTAGCAGCTGAGATCGACAAGTCTGGCGCTTACAACGATGAAATCGAAGCTCAGTTGAAGAAACTGACTGACGACTTCAAAGCAACCCAAACTTGGTAATTAGGTCGGTGGCAGTTTCTGCCACCAACTAACGGAGAGTAACGATGGCCGGCGCAAAAGAGATACGTAATAAAATCGGTAGTGTTAAAAGCACTCAGAAAATTACGAAAGCGATGGAAATGGTAGCAGCTTCAAAAATGCGTCGTTCTCAAGATGCAATGGAAGCTTCTCGTCCATACGCTGAAACAATGCGTAAAGTGATCGGTCATGTGGCTAACGCAAACCTAGAGTACCGTCATCCGTACCTAGAAGAGCGTGAAGCTAAACGTGTTGGTTACATCATCGTTTCGACAGACCGTGGTCTGTGTGGTGGTTTGAACATTAACGTGTTCAAAAAAGCCGTTACAGACATGCAAGCATGGAGAGAGAAAGGTGCTGAGATTGAGCTAGCCGTTGTTGGCTCAAAAGCAACAGCTTTCTTTAAACATGGTGGCGCAAAAGTTGCGGCACAGGTTTCTGGTCTTGGAGATAATCCAAGCCTACAAGACCTAATCGGCTCTGTTGGCGTAATGCTGAAGAAATACGATGAAGGTGAACTGGACCGTCTATATGTAGTATTCAACAAGTTTGTTAATACTATGGTTCAGCAACCAACGATCGATCAATTGCTACCTTTGCCTAAATCGGACAGCGAAGAGATGCAGCGTGAGCATTCATGGGACTACATCTATGAGCCTGAACCAAAACCTCTACTGGATACGCTATTAGTGCGTTACGTAGAGTCTCAGGTATACCAAGGTGTGGTTGAGAACCTTGCTTGTGAGCAAGCGGCTCGAATGATTGCGATGAAGGCTGCAACGGATAACGCAACCAGTTTGATTGACGATTTGGAACTTGTGTACAACAAAGCCCGTCAGGCTGCGATTACACAAGAACTATCAGAAATCGTTGGTGGTGCAGCTGCGGTTTAAGCTTAGGTAAAACGAAATAGTTTAGAGGATTAACGATGGCTACAGGTAAGATCGTACAGATCATCGGTGCGGTAGTCGACGTAGAGTTCCCACAGAGCAATGTACCTAGTGTATATGACGCTCTAAACGTAACGGACTCAAAAGAGCGTCTAGTTCTTGAAGTTCAACAACAGCTAGGCGGTGGCGTAGTTCGTTGTATCGTAATGGGTAGCTCTGATGGTTTACGTCGTGGAGTTGAAGTGGTTAACACTGGCGCTCCAATTTCAGTACCAGTAGGTACTAAAACTCTAGGTCGTATCATGAACGTCCTAGGTGACGCGATTGACGAGCGTGGTGAAGTGGGTGCGGAAGAGGTTTACTCTATCCACCGTAGTGCACCAAGCTACGAAGAGCAATCAAACGAAATTGCACTTCTAGAAACGGGCGTTAAAGTAATCGACCTAATTTGTCCATTCGCTAAGGGTGGTAAAATCGGTCTATTCGGTGGTGCAGGTGTAGGTAAGACCGTTAACATGATGGAACTTATCAACAACATCGCACTACAGCACTCAGGTCTATCAGTATTTGCTGGTGTTGGTGAGCGTACTCGTGAAGGTAACGATTTCTACTACGAGATGCAGGAAGCGGGCGTTGTAAACGTTGAGAAGCCTGAAGAATCAAAAGTAGCGATGGTTTACGGTCAGATGAACGAGCCACCAGGTAACCGTCTACGTGTTGCACTGACTGGTCTAACAATGGCAGAGCGTTTCCGTGACGAAGGTCGTGACGTACTACTGTTCATTGATAACATCTACCGTTACACACTTGCAGGTACAGAGGTATCAGCACTACTAGGTCGTATGCCTTCTGCGGTAGGTTACCAGCCAACTCTTGCAGAAGAGATGGGTGTACTTCAGGAGCGTATCACGTCAACGAAATCAGGTTCTATCACGTCTGTACAGGCGGTATACGTACCAGCGGATGACTTGACTGACCCGTCTCCAGCAACAACGTTCGCGCACTTGGATGCAACGGTTGTACTTAACCGTAACATCGCTGCAATGGGTCTATACCCTGCGATCGACCCGCTAGATTCAACATCTCGTATGCTTGATCCACTAGTCGTTGGTCAAGATCACTACGAAGTTGCTCGTGGTGTTCAGCAGACTCTTCAGCGCTACAAAGAGCTGAAAGATATCATTGCTATCCTAGGTATGGACGAGCTATCTGAAGAAGATAAGCAAGTTGTATCTCGTGCACGTAAGATTGAGCGTTTCCTAACTCAGCCTTACCACGTAGCAGAAGTATTTACAGGTGACCCTGGTATTTACGTACCTCTAAAAGAGACTCTACGTGGCTTTAAAGGTCTACTAGCTGGTGAATACGACGACATTCCTGAGCAGGCATTTATGTACTGCGGTAGCATCGACGATGCTATTGAGAATGCGAAGAAGCTATAAGGCTAACTAGGAGGCGATATGGCAGCAATAACCTTTCACCTAGACGTAGTAAGCGCTGAGAAGAAAATCTTCTCTGGTCGTGTTGAAACGTTTCAGGTGACCGGTAGCGAAGGTGAACTTGGTATTTTCCATGGTCACACACCGCTGCTGACCGCTATCAAGCCTGGTATGGTGCGTATTGTGAAACAGCACGGCCACGAAGAAATTATTTATGTTTCTGGTGGTATGGTAGAGATTCAGCCTGGTACAGCGACTGTACTAGCTGATACAGCTATCCGTGGTGAAGAGCTAGACGCAGCGAAGGCAGAAGAAGCCAAACGCCGCGCTGAGGAGCAAATCCAGAATCAGCATGGTGACATGGACTTCGCACAAGCGGCCAGTGAACTGGCTAAAGCCATTGCTCAGCTACGAGTTATCGAGCTGACAAAAAAGCGTCGCTAAGCTCAATTAGCAACGTTGCATGAAAAAAGGCGGCCAATTGGTCGCCTTTTTGATTAATTTTAGTTGGAAATTTACCTTACTCCATTAACTATTTTAAAAGAGCTGTTTAAAATAACGGCCAATTAACATAAAACGTCAATAGGTTATCAATGAAATTCAGTGCTGTGATTCTTGCAGCGGGTAAAGGTACCCGTATGCATTCGAACATGCCTAAGGTGCTACACACTTTGGCAGGTAAGCCAATGGCAAAACATGTGATTGATACATGTACAGGTCTAGGTGCACAAAATATCCACTTGGTCTTTGGCCACGGTGGTGATCAAATGCAAACCACTCTTGCAGAAGAGCCTGTAAATTGGGTGCTTCAAGCGGAGCAGTTAGGGACAGGTCATGCGGTTGATCAAGCGTCTCCGAAGTTTGAAGACGATGAAAAAGTACTGGTGCTTTACGGTGATGTTCCACTGATTTCAGCTGAAACGATTGAAAACCTATTAGATGCACAGCCAACAGGCGGTATTGCACTACTAACAGTGATTCTAGATAACCCGACAGGCTACGGTCGTATTATCCGTAAGAATGGTCCTGTTGTGGCGATCGTTGAGCAAAAAGATGCAACAGAAGAACAAAAACAAATTAAAGAGATCAACACTGGCGTGATGGTTGCGACTGGTGGGGATCTTAAGCGTTGGTTGTCTGGCTTAAACAACAACAACGCACAAGGCGAATACTACCTAACTGACGTTATTGCAGCTGCACACGATGAAGGTCGTGCCGTTGAGGCAGTACACCCAGTCAATGCCATTGAGGTGGAAGGGGTCAATGACCGCGCACAGCTTGCTCGTCTAGAGCGTGCTTTCCAGTCAATGCAAGCTCAGAAGCTACTAGAGCAAGGTGTCATGCTACGCGATCCAGCACGCTTTGATTTGCGTGGTGAGTTACAGTGCGGTATGGACTGTGAAATCGACGTGAACGTTATCGTCGAAGGTAAAGTTTCACTGGGTGATAACGTGGTTATCGGTGCGGGTTGTGTACTGAAAGATTGTGAAATCGACGACAACACCATCGTTCGCCCTTACAGTGTGATTGAAGGTGCAACGGTTGGTGAAGAATGTACGGTTGGTCCATTTACTCGCCTTCGTCCTGGTGCTGAAATGCGTAACGATTCCCATGTGGGTAACTTCGTTGAAGTGAAAAATACGCGCATCGGAGAAGGTTCAAAAGCGAACCACCTAACTTACTTAGGTGATGCAGAGATCGGTCAACGTACTAACATCGGCGCAGGTACTATCACTTGTAACTACGATGGTGCGAACAAGTTTAAAACCATCATCGGTAATGATGTTTTTGTTGGTTCTGATAGCCAGCTGGTGGCGCCTGTCACTATCGCTGATGGCGCAACCATCGGTGCAGGCACGACACTAACAAAAGATGTTGAAGAAGGTGAGTTAGTAATTACTCGCGTCAAAGAGCGCAAAATTACTGGCTGGCAGCGTCCTGTAAAACAGAAATAAGCATTACCTACACTCTGTCTCTATATTGTCAAAGCCGCTCAACAAGAGCGGCTTTGTTGTTTCTAGCTAAGGCTTCATCGCTAGTAGCTAGGAATGGCAATACGTTTTTCGAGCCAACGAACGGCTTGAGATACAAATAGGATGAGCAACAAGTACTCCAAAACGAGGAAGGTATAAATCTCTAAGGGTAAGTACTCATTCACCACCAGCTCATTAGCACGGCGAGTGAGATCGCTTAAACCAATCACGCTGACTAAAGAACTCATCTTGAGAATGTAGACAAATTGATTGCCCAGTGGTGGGAGAATTTGCCGAAATGCTTGGGGAAGAATTACCAGGCGCATCTTTTGCCAATAGCTTAAGCCCAAAGATTCAGCCGCTTCATGTTGGCCACGGCTGATAGCTTGTATCCCACCGCGAAACACTTCCGCCATAAACGCACTCTCAGCGATAGTCAGTGCAATAACACCCGCCCAAAAGTGATTGAGTGAGACATCCAATAGTGTAGGCATGCCGTAATACACCCAAAGTAGTAAGACTAAAACTGGCACTGAACGGATCACCTCGACATAAATACGGTTTATCCACTTCAGAGAGGCAGAGTCCGACAGAGCGGGTAACGCAACGATCAGGCCCAAGCTCATCGCAAATAACATACTGAGGAGTGATACCTGAATGGTGTCATTAAACCCAGCGATTAAAAACTTTAGATTGGTGAGCCCTTGATCCGTCGAAGGGTCAAGTACATACCAGCCCCATTGATAATCTGAACAACCAGTGAGTAATAGCAGTGAAAACAGCCATAGAGTTCGAAACGTCACATTTACTCCCTGAATTAACTAAAAAACTTCCTTTGTTACTGCTATGTTATCAGTAGAGCTCTAATAAAGGTTAATTATTAAACCGTATAAGGTCATTATTTTTAAGGGAATAAAAATGAGAAAGATTTTACTAGTGCTAGGAATGTGTTTGCTTGCTGCGACTCAAGTCGCTCACGCTGAAAGCCGTCTTCAATCTATTTTAGACAATGGCGTACTCCGAGTTGGAACGACGGGAGATTGGAATCCGATGACGATGAAAGACCCCGCGACAAACAGTTATCGTGGCTTCGATATCGATGTAACAACAGAACTTGCTAAAGATCTCGGTGTAAAAGTGGAGTATGTTCCCACGGATTGGAAGACGCTAGTTAATGGCATTACCGCCAACAAATACGATATTACTGGCAGCGCATCTCTGAACATGTCGCGCGCGAAAGTAGCTGGATACAGCCAGCCATATTTCTACCTTGCCTTTGTACCTGTGGTGCAAAAGAAAGATCTCGCCAAATTCTCTGATTGGGCGGATTTTAATAAACCAGAAGTAAAAGTCGCGGCGACGTTAGGTACGGTACAAGAAAAAATGGTGAAAGAGTTCTTCCCGTCTGCTCAGCATATTGTTATTGAAGCGCCAGCGCGCGACTTCCAAGAACTACTAGCTCGCAGGGCCGATGTATCGGTGACGTCCAATGTGGAAGCAGCGACGTTGGTGGATAAGTTTAAACAGTTGGCGATAGTGCCAGTGACCGCACCGCGTAAACCAACCCCAATTGCTATGTTGTTGCCGCAAGACGATCAAGTATGGATTAATTATATCAATCACTGGGTAGAGTTGAAAAAGACTCAAGGCTTTTTTAAGCAGACTGCCAAGAAGTGGGGGTTGAAAAGCTTATAAACAGAAAGAGCCGCATTGCGCGGCTCTTTTTATTATCTGAACAATTAAAGTTCGTCTTCACTCACGACTCGGGCGTTGTCAGGAGTCGTAAAGTGCTTGGATAATTCGCGATTCGACAGAATGTATCCCATCCACAGCCCACCCATACAGATGATGATTGCGATGCCAGTAACCATCTGAGCTTGGCTTGCCATTGCGGCTACCAATGCACTTGAGAAGCTACTTACACAGATTTGCAGGCTGTTTTGCAGACCTGCTGCTGTTGCAGGGCTCTGTTGTGCGCTGGCCAGTGCACGGTTTACCACGATTGGGTACAGCGCGCCGTTAGCAACGGCAATCAAACAGAATGGCGCAAGAATAGGCCAAATCGATGACAGCTCCCACTGTGAAGCAATGAAAATCATTAATGCCGCGACACTAAATAGGCCAATCAGTTGGCGCAGAACCTTTTCATCACCAAATTTTCGAACGCCTACTTTACCTAAGTAGCCACCAGCCATAAACGCGATGGTTTGTGGGATAAAGCTCAAACCAATATCTTTTGCTTCGTAGCCCAGTTGCGCCATGATTTCTGGCATCCCAGTTAGGTAAGCAAAGAATGCAGCCGAAGCCGTCGCAAACATAAACACGTTGCCAAGGTATTTTTTAGAACTCAGCAGCGCTTTGATGTCGGCAGACATACTGGTTTGTTTGATTTCTGCTTTCTCGTCTTTTTGGGCCATGGTCGCAAAGACCAAAAAGACACCAACCAGTGTTAGCGTAATAAAGATACTGTGCCAGCCGAAGTTATCTGCCAACACAACCCCTAATTGAGGTGCTAGTGCTGGTGATAGCGCGACGAGTGGCATGATTGTCGCAAAAATTTGTTGGCTACTGCTTGAGTAGCGTTTAATGACCATAGCCTGCCAGATCACGGCTGGTGCACACACACCGATAGCTTGGATAAAGCGCAGTGTGAGTAGTTGCCATACTTGATCACAGAAAGCCAAACCGAATGACGCGATAGTAAATAGCACCAACCCGGCTGCGAGTGTATTACGATGGCCAAATTTATCGGATGCCAATCCCCACATTAGCTGGCCAATCGCCATACCAACGAGGAATACCGTTAAAGAGAGCGCAATTTGCTCAGGGCCTGTTGCAAAGTCGATTTCCATCGCTTTGAATGCTGGCAGATACATATCGGTAGCAACGAAGCCAAGCATCGATAATGCTGCCAGATAAATGAGCTGTAGTTTTGAGATTTTCATGATTCAACCAGTCAAATTATTTAATCATTTTTTAATCAACATCAGTTGGCGCCAACCCTGATTTATTTACCTTATTATTCTATTTTTCGATTTTGAGAAAATAAAACGCTAAAATTGTTGGTTATCAATCAAATTTTTTGAAAGGTTAAATCATGTTCTCTAAAGCGTCTTTGGAAATGCTGGATACGGTTGCCCGTTTAGGCAGTTTCACCGCTGCGGCTGAGGTATTGCATAAAGTCCCCTCAGCCATCAGCTATGGAGTAAGGCAGGTCGAGCAAGATTTAGATGTGGTGCTGTTTCGACGTTTACCAAGGAAAGTCGAGCTAACTCCAGCGGGTGAACTTTTTATGGCCGAGGCGCGCTCTTTGCTGCGTCAAATGGAAGAGGTGAAAGCACAAACGCGGCGAGCGGCTCAAGGATGGAAAAGCACGTTAAAGCTGACCTTAGATAACGTGGTGAAGTTAGAAAAACTCAAACCTTTGGTGGAAGATTTCTATCGCGAGTTTGAATTTGCTGAATTGCAGATCAATATGGAGGTCTTCAATGGTTCTTGGGAAGCCATAGCACAAGGTCGAGCCGACATTGTCGTTGGCGCGACATCTGCGGTTCCCGTTGGGGGAGATTTTGAAGTCAAAGATATGGGCGTATTAGATTGGGCATTTGTAATGTCACCCGCTCATCCTTGCGTTCGACAACAAGTGCTTACTGAAGAGTTTGTGAGTCAATTTCCGGCGATCTGTCTTGATGATACTTCGAACGTGCTGCCAAAACGCCATACTGGCCATTATCCGCAACAGCGCCGATTATTATTGCCCAATTGGTATAGTGCGATTGAATGTTTAAAAAATGGGGTGGGCGTGGGTTACATGCCACGTCATATTGCAACACCCTTAATCAATGATGGTGTGCTGGTGGAGAAGGTCATGCCGGATGATAAACCGCTCAGTCACTGCTGCTTAGTATGGCGCAAAGATGATAATCATAAATTGATCCAGTGGATGGTGGACTATCTTGGGTCGCCTAATCAGCTACATAAAGATTGGTTACAGTCATAAAAAACACCTCGCGTTAGCGAGGTGTTTTCATTGATATGTTTGAAATGTGGCGTTTTATGACAAGAAAAACTTATACGATGGGTTGTCTGTCTCGTCTTTGCATTGATAGCCAAGTTCACGTAAATGTGCAGAAAACTGAGCTAAATCGCTTTCATCTAACTCGAAACCACATAAAACACGTCCGTAGTCAGCGCCGTGGTTACGGTAGTTGAACAAACTGATATTCCAGTGTGTGCCGAGTGTGCTTAAGAACTTAAGTAGCGCCCCAGGATACTCTGGGAATTCAAAGCTGTAGAGGCGCTCTTTAAGCGGCTTAGACGGCTTACCACCAATCATGTAGCGCACGTGCAGCTTCGCCATTTCATCATCAGACAAATCAACCACTGGGTAGCCACCATCACGTAAGTCGTGAATGATATGTTCTAGCTCTTCCTGACCGCCTTGCAAACGCACACCGACAAAGATATTTGCCAATGCGTCATCGTTGTAGCGGTAGTTAAATTCCGTTACGGCGCGGCCGCCAATGAGGTTACAGAACTCAAAGAAGGCACCTTGACGCTCAGGAATGGTGACGGCAAGCAAACCTTCACGTTTCTCACCAAGCTCGCAACGCTCAGAAACATAACGTAAGCCATGGAAGTTAGTGTTGGCACCAGACAGCACAGTACCTAAATTCTTACCTTGCAGTTTGTTTTGCTCAGCAAACTTCTTCAAACCCGCCAGAGCAAGCGCGCCAGAAGGCTCTGCAATCGCACGGGTGTCTTCAAAGATGTCTTTTACTGCTGCGCAGATTTCATCGCTAGAGACGGCAATATGGCCATCAATGTACTTTTGGCATAGACGGAAAGTCTCTTCGCCAATGCGTTTTACAGCGACGCCATCGGCAAACATGCTGACTTGGTCTAGTACTACTGGTTCACCTGCATCCAATGCCGCTTTGAGGCATGACGAATCTTCTGGCTCAACTGCAATCACTTTGATTTCTGGCATGAGCTGCTTCACAAGTACCGCAACACCGGCAGCCAAACCGCCACCACCGACAGGGACGAAAATGTAATCAAGGTGACCATTTTGCTGCAGCATTTCCATGCCGATGGTGCCTTGACCTGCAATCACCAGTGGGTGATCGAAAGGAGGGACAAATGTGTACCCATGCAGATCAGAAAGGCGTTCCGCTTCCGCTTTTGCCTCATCAAAGTTGCTGCCGTGCAGCACTACATTGCCACCGAAGCCACGTACCGCATCGACTTTGATGTCTGGTGTGGTTTTAGGCATCACGATGGTGGTTTTGATGCCTAGCTTAGTACCAGAGAGCGCCATGCCTTGAGCGTGGTTACCTGCCGATGCTGCAATGACACCAGCGGCTTTTTGTGCTTCAGATAAACTCGCCACCATGTTGTATGCACCGCGCAATTTGAACGAGTGTACGGGTTGGCGATCTTCACGCTTGATCTGCACGTTATTCCCGATACGTGCAGATAAACGAGGCATTTCTTGCAGTGGCGTCACTGTTGCTACTTCATAAACAGGTGCGCGAAGGATTTGGCGCAGATAATCTGCGCCAGTTTGGTTCACTTGTTTTTCGGGTTGAGCTTCCATCATTGCTAGCCCTCTAGCTTCGACTTGTCTCGTACTGCACCCTTGTCAGCACTGGTTGCCATACTCGCGTACGCTTTGAGTGCAAAGGAAACTTCACGTTGGCGGTCAACTGGTTTCCAGCCTAGTTCGTCTTGTTTTGCACGGCGCTCAGCAAGTTCTTGTTCAGACACTTGGAGTGAAATTGAACGGTTTGGAATATCAATTGCGATCATATCGCCTTCTTTTACCAGGCCAATTGCACCGCCGTTTGCTGCTTCAGGAGAGGCGTGGCCGATAGAAAGACCTGATGTGCCGCCAGAGAAACGGCCGTCAGTCAGAAGTGCACACTCTTTGCCAAGGCCCATCGATTTTAGATAAGTGGTTGGGTAAAGCATTTCTTGCATGCCCGGACCACCTTTAGGGCCTTCGTAACGGATAACAACCACGTCGCCAGCTTTTACTTTGCCGCCTAAGATGCCTTCTACGGCGTCTTCTTGGCTTTCGAAAACTACGGCTGGGCCAGTGAATTTATGAATGCTCTCATCCACACCAGCAGTCTTAACGATACAACCATCTAATGCGATGTTGCCTGATAGAACGGCTAGGCCACCTTCTTGGCTAAAGGCATGATCGATAGTACGAATACAGCCTTCCGCACGGTCGTCATCAAGGCGATCCCAGCGGCAATCTTGTGAGAACGCTTGAGTAGTACGAATTCCCGCAGGACCTGCGCGGTAGAACTTAAGTACTTCTTCGTCTTCAGTTTGGATGATGTCGTATTTCGCCAGCTGCTCTTTCATCGAAAGGCCAAGCACGGTGCGCGCATCATTGTGTAGAAGACCTGCACGATCTAACTCACCAAGAATTGCCATGACGCCACCAGCGCGGTGTACGTCTTCCATGTGATATTTCTGGGTAGATGGTGCCACTTTACATAGGTGTGGTACTTGGCGTGATAGGCGATCGATATCTTCCATATCGAAATCCACTTCACCTTCTTGCGCTGCAGCCAACAGGTGCAAAATGGTGTTGGTTGAGCCACCCATTGCAATATCCAGTGCCATCGCATTTTCGAACGCATCAAACGTAGCGATGTTGCGCGGCAGTGCTGATTCGTCATCTTGCTCGTAGTAACGACGAGTCAGTTCAACGATACGACGACCTGCATTAAGGAACAGTTGTTCACGGTCAGCGTGCGTTGCCAGCATAGAACCGTTGCCCGGTTGAGAAAGACCCAGGGCTTCTGTTAGACAGTTCATCGAGTTTGCGGTGAACATGCCTGAACACGATCCACACGTTGGACATGCGCTACGTTCGATCTGCTCACTTTGCTCATCAGACACTTTTGGATCCGCGCCTTGGATCATCGCATCTACAAGGTCTAGTTTGATGATCTGATCAGAAAGCTTGGTTTTACCCGCTTCCATTGGACCACCAGAAACAAAGATAACAGGGATGTTGAGACGCATAGATGCCATCAACATTCCCGGAGTGATTTTGTCACAGTTAGAGATACATACCATGGCATCGGCACAGTGCGCGTTGACCATGTACTCCACAGAGTCTGCGATCAGTTCGCGTGAAGGCAGTGAGTACAGCATGCCGCCGTGACCCATTGCGATACCATCATCAACCGCGATGGTGTTGAATTCTTTCGCAATACCGCCAGCTTTTTCGATTTCGCGTGCTACAAGCTGACCCATGTCTTTCAGGTGTACGTGACCCGGAACAAATTGAGTAAACGAGTTTACAACGGCGATGATTGGTTTACCGAAGTCTTCTTCTTTCACACCCGTTGCACGCCACAGTGCTCGTGCACCCGCCATGTTACGACCATGTGTGGTGGTAGCTGATCTATATTTTGGCATTTCCTAATCCTTCTTACTTCTGTTCTGGGTACACATAGTCTAACCAGCCCCACTTATCTTCCGTGGTGCCGTCAAATAGGCCAAAGTAGGCTGCTTGTAGTTCTTTAGTGATAGGGCCGCGCTTACCAGTGCCCACTTCAATCTTGTCGATGGTTGCCACTGGTACAATCTCAGCCGCAGTACCTGTCATGAAGACTTCATCGGCAAGGTAAAGGGCTTCACGAGCAATGTTCGCTTCACGGACTTCGTAGCCTTTATCGCGTGCAATTGTCATGATCGAGTCGCGAGTGATGCCCGGTAGAATCGCGCTAGTTGCTGGTGGTGTGGTGATTACGCCATCTTTGATAACGAAGATGTTTTCACCAGCCCCTTCCGATAGGTAACCATCTACGCTTAGCGCAATACCTTCGTCGTAACCGTGACGACGCGCTTCACCACCAACCAGTAGTGAAGATAGGTAGTTACCGCCTGCTTTAGCTGCAGTTGGGATGGTGTTTGGCGCAGCGCGGTTCCAGCTTGAAATCATCGCATCGACACCTTTTTCTAGCGCTTCTTCGCCTAAGTAAGAGCCCCAAGGAAATGCTGCAATGATTAGATCCATCTCAGTGCCAACTGGTGGACATACGCCTAAGCCAACATTACCGACAAAACCCAATGGACGAATGTAAGCGCTGTCGAGTTTGTTTTGGCGCAGTGTTTCGCGGGTCGCTTCCATGATTTCTTCTACAGAGAAAGGGATCGGAAAGCGGTAAATCTTGGCAGAATCTTTTAGACGTTGTGCATGCTCACGGTGACGGAAGACAATTGGGCCTTTTGGTGTGTTGTAACAGCGCACGCCTTCAAACACGGATGTACCATAGTGCATTGCGTGAGTCAGAACGTGAACGTTCGCCTCTGCCCATGGAACCATCTCACCATTAAACCAAATGAAATCTGCAGTTTTCGTTGCCATTTGTTGCCTTCCTTATGCACTTACGTGTTGTTGTAAGTTGTGATTTGGCAGTTCATCGTTGCGGATTTTTAGCACCTCAACCTTACGAACGTCCCACAACTTCTCTATTTGATTGATCAAAAACGAGATTGGTCGATCGCTGTCGACGATGATCTCGACGCTGGCTACTTTGCTTTCGTGGTTTTGCGTAGCAGCGACTTGTTTGATCACGAAGCCTCGGTGACGAATCACACGTAGAACGCGCTCCAACAGTACCGGTTTGTCATCGGCTTTGATGTCGAGTAAATATCTGTCCATGCGATTGTCTCCTATGTATTTTCCAACATATCACTGTTTGATGCGCCAGGTGGCACCAATGGCCACACGTTTTCTTCTTCATCAATCAAAACGTGAAGCATGTAAGAAGTTTCACTCGCTAGCATCTCTTTGAGAGCAGGTTCGACTTCTTCTTTCTTGGTGATGGTTTTGCCCGGGATATCGAACGCTTTTGCTAACATCACGAAATCTGGGTTGTCATCAAGAATGGTTTCACTGTGGCGACCGTCAAAGAACAATGACTGCCATTGGCGAACCATGCCAAGACGTTGGTTATTAAGAAGGACAATCTTCACTGGAATCTGACGACGCTTCAGCGTGCCCAATTCCTGAACGTTCATCATAAATGAACCGTCACCTGTAATAAGGATAGACTGATCATCAGGACGTGCGACTGCAGCGCCCATCGCTGCTGGCAAGCCAAAGCCCATGGTGCCAAGGCCAGCAGAAGTGATGAAATTTTGTGGTTCGCGTGGCTGGATATGTTGCGCTGTCCACATCTGGTGCTGACCGACGTCGGTCGAGACAATTGAGCTATCTGGCATCATGTCAGACAGTTGTTTAAGCAATAGCGGTGCGTAGATTAATTCGCCCGGGTGGTCGTAACGCCACTTAAAGCCGCTGCGCAGACTTTCACTGTGATGAACCCACGGTGAGATATCTTGAGTCAGCTCTAGCTGAGGAAGAATGGTGTTGATGTCGCCACGTAATGGTGCGTTGGCGTGGCGCAGTTTATGAATCTCCGCAGCATCAATGTCGATGTGAATCACTTTCGCATTTGGTGCAAACGTGTCGAGCTTACCCGTCACACGGTCATCAAAACGCGCGCCAACCACAATCAATAGATCGGCTTCTTGAACCACTAGGTTAGCGGCTTTGGTGCCATGCATACCCAACATACCAAGATAGTGAGGATCATGGCGTTCAATGGTACCGAGGCCTTTTAATGTGCTAACTGCAGGCATTGGGTTTAAGCGAAGAAATTCGCGTACTGCATCGGTTGCTTTCGCAAGTTGCACGCCACCACCAACATACAACACTGGGCGAGTAGATGCTGCCAGCACATCTTGCGCACGTTTGATATCTTCAGCGCTGACATCTTCGATTGCTGGTGCTATGTATGGAGGAAGAAGGTCTGTAGGTGCTTGAGCGAGTTGAACGTCTTTGGCGATATCGACAATGACAGGACCCGGACGACCGGTTTTTGCGACCTCAAAGGCTTCGGCAAGTGTCGGAGCTAGATCTTCAATTTCGGTCACGAGATAGCTGTGCTTAGTACAGGCTAGGGACATTCCGATCACATCCATTTCTTGGAATGCATCGGTACCGATATGAGAGCTAGCAACCTGGCCTGTGATGGCAACTAGAGGTACGGAGTCAAGGAAAGCGTCGGCAAGGCCGGTAACAAGGTTAGTGGCTCCTGGGCCAGAAGTTGCCATGCACACAGCAACGTCTTGAGTGGAACGAGCCATCCCGATAGCTGCCATAGCGGCCCCTTGCTCGTGACGGCATAGGATGTGTTCCACCCCACCGTCATACAAAGCATCATAGATTGGCATGATGGCCCCGCCGGGGTAGCCAAAAACGGTTTCGATGCCTTGCTGTCTTAAAGCGGCTACGACAAGTTGTGCACCAGTCATCGTAAACCTCCTTTGCTACGTTGTGGCTCGTAGCGATTGCCATATTTATTGCACTTCATGTGCACTCCCATTCTTCCCGTTAAACTGTCCGAGGGTTAGACAGATGACAACTTGTAGTTGTAAAAAAACCCCCGGACTTTTCAGTGCGGGGGTTTTTTGTAATTTGTGGTTACCTTTCGCCCACAATACCCCGCGCGGTGCCAATAATGACCACGATAATCAGGGCTAGCAGTGCGTTGATATGAGCGAAAAGGTTCATCTGTCTGTCGTTCTTTTTTCGTTAAAAAATGTTGTGTAATGTTCTACGAAATTGTTTGCGTCATTAGTGGTATCACACAATTCCGCTGCATGACAAGCAAAAAGTCATTCTTTTTTCACATTAACTCTCAATTGGGACGCGGTATATAACATAACCAACTAGATAAAACATTTGTTTACAGAGTGTTCAAAAAAATTGAGGAACGTATGGGGCTGGCAATCATTCATAGTCGAGCAAGCGTCGGGGTGCAAGCGCCATCGGTTAGTGTAGAAGTTCATATCAGCAACGGCATGCCAGGGTTTACCTTAGTAGGCTTGCCAGAGACAACGGTAAAAGAGTCCAAAGATCGCGTACGCAGTGCGATCATTAATTCTAACTTTCAATTTCCTGCTAAGCGGATCACCGTGAACTTGGCTCCGGCAGATCTACCCAAGGAGGGAGGGCGTTTTGATCTTCCTATTGCATTGGGAATTTTGGCCGCTTCGGAGCAAATCGCGACAGATAAGCTCAAAAACTACGAATTTGTTGGTGAGTTAGCGTTATCTGGTGGTCTGAGACCTGTAAAAGGTGTGCTGCCTGCTGCGCTGGAAGCCAGTAAGATTCAACGTCATTTGGTCGTCCCACATGTGAATGGCGATCAGGCGGCGCTGGTGGGGAAGGAACAACATAAATCGGCCCAATCATTACTGGAAGTATGTGCCGAGCTTTGTGGTCAACATCGACTGAATCTTTTTCAAACGCCTAAGCGAAAAACGATCGAAAAACATGGTCGAGACTTACAAGATATTATTGGCCAACAACAAGGTAAGCGAGCACTGGAGATTGCTGCCGCTGGAAACCACAACTTACTTTTCCTTGGCCCGCCAGGTACTGGAAAAACGATGTTGGCTTCGCGTTTGTGTGACTTATTACCGGAAATGAGTGACGAAGAAGCAATGGAAACCGCTTCGGTGGCATCGTTGACTCAGAGTGAAATTAATGAGCATAACTGGAAGTCGCGTCCGTTTCGTTCTCCGCATCATTCAAGTTCAATGGCGGCATTAGTCGGCGGTGGTTCGGTACCCAGACCAGGGGAGATCTCTTTAGCCCACAACGGGTTATTGTTTCTCGATGAAATGCCCGAATTTGATCGTAAAGTTCTGGACTCGTTACGCGAACCGCTCGAATCTGGAGAGATCATTATCTCTCGAGCGCAAGGTAAAACACGCTTTCCGGCTCGTTTCCAATTAGTCGGAGCCTTGAACCCAAGCCCGACAGGATATTACGAAGGCAATCAAGCGCGCACCAATCCACAAGCTATTTTGCGCTACCTTGGTCGATTATCTGGACCACTGTTAGATCGCTTTGATATGTCTTTAGAAATCCCAGCTTTGCCCAAAGGGACATTAGCAGAAGGTGGTGATCGCGGTGAGCCGACTGCTATCGTAAAAGCGCGTGTGAGCCATGCGCGTAACAATATGCTAAACCGCAGTGGTAAGGTCAATGCACTGCTAGGTAGTCGAGAAATTGAGGCGTTTTGTCCCTTGCATAAGAGTGATGCTGAGTTTCTTGAAACCGCTTTGCATCGTTTAGGGCTCTCGATTCGTGCATATCATCGTATTATCAAAGTGGCGCGAACAATCGCCGATCTGGATGGGGCGGAGCAAATTGAACGAACGCACTTGGCCGAGGCGCTTGGGTATCGAGCGATGGACCGTTTGCTGAAACAGCTTACGGCGCAAGCGGTATAGACAGCAAAGTGTCATCGCAACAAGTTTTGTAAGCACCTTGTTGCGATGAAGGACGTTAGAAGGTGTAGTTGAGACCAAGCGACAATAGGTACTCTTTCTCCTCATAAAACGTGATATTCGAGTCAGTTTGGCTATAGCCGGCTAAAGAAATGAACGACCAGTCTTGCCAGTCAAATACGTTTTGATATTCGTAGGCCGCAAATAGGCTGATGGTGTCGTCATTTCGTGTTTTAGCAAAAGTTTGGCTAGCGGCTTGATAGTCTTTCCATGCATAACCCGCTGTGAGGGCCAATCGATGGCGGTTGATAAATTTAAACCAGCTAATGTCAAATCCGTACGAATCAAATGACTCCGCTTTACCGTCGGCATCTTGATTGATGTAGGTGAAAGCGGGTTGCAACATAGACGTTTGGTTGAGTGGAATGCGATAGTCGCCTTTGACATAGTAAAGGTTAGCATCGCGAGCAAGTGAGCGGTCTGTCACTTCCTCCTGCTCGATGTCTTTATCAGCATAAGCAAGATCAAGGTTGAAGTTTTTATCAATTAACCCTTTGATCTGAAAGCGATACGCATTGCCGTCAACATCCGTCTCTTTACGTGCGGTTCCTACTTGATAAGGGTTGCGCCAAGTTTCGCCTTTGAGTACCGTCGGCAGATAGGAAACATCGAGCACGGTGCCAGATTGTAGCTCGTGTTGATAGCCCAACTGAAAAGCGAGTGTACCTACCGCGACATCTGAGCGTGTGGTACCGGCGTAAACTTGGTGGTTGAGTCGGCTACCAAAGGTGTATGTCACACTCCCTAGCGGTGCAGCGATAACGGAACTGTCACTATCGGCACGCTTATCGAGAGAATCGATGGTGTTACTATTTTCTGTATTGAAATTGGATTCTGATGATATGAATCCGGCATTCAGCGAAATTTCACCGCCAAAACCTGCGGTTTCAGCGAGTTGAGCCTGAGCAGAACTGACGACAAAGGCCAAAGGCAAGAGAAGTAGCCTTGGTTTCATTCGTTATCTCCTTGTTGTCGAATGAGTGGTGCACATATTGGTTGCGGTAACAAATCTGACCATTCCCACGCATGTTCCAATGTGGCAAAGGCGCAGTATAATTACACGCTGTTTTATTCTTCACACATTATCACTGTTGTTTGACTATCATGTTGGCATATTTGTTATTTTTTTTTAACGCTTCTTTTGTGATTCTCAATTCTGCGGTTTGTTCACTCGCAATTTGTGTTATCGCTGTATTTAAAATATTGCTTCCTGGCGTAAAGCTAAAAGCGATAGCGACCGCTTGTGCCAATAAGGTGATGTGGTTATGGGCTACCGTTAATGCGTGCATTCTGGCGGTATCTAACCGTGTTGAGTGGGATGTTCAGGGCGGTGAAGCGCTTAAAAAAGACGGGTGGTATCTGCTGATCAGTAATCATCTCAGTTGGACAGATATTGTTGTGCTTTGCTGCGTGTTTAAAGACCGTATTCCCATGCCGAAGTTTTTCCTCAAGCAACAACTGCTGTATGTGCCTTTCATCGGGATGGCGTGTTGGGCGCTCGATATGCCATTTATGCGTCGCTATTCGCGAGAGTATCTGATCCGCAATCCTCATAAGCGAGGTCAAGATTTAGAGACGACACGTCGCTCGTGCGCTAAATTCAAACACACTCCAACCACAGTGGTTAACTATGTCGAAGGAACCCGATTTACCGAAGAAAAGCAGCGTAAGAGTAAAGCAAACTATCAATATTTGCTGCAACCAAAGTCGGGCGGGATTGCGTACACGTTAGCGGCGATGGGGGAGCAGTTCGAGAGCATTATCGACGTTACGTTGGCGTACCCAGAAAATACGCATAAACCGTTCAAGGATTTATTGATGGGCCGCATGAGCAAGGTGGTTGTGCGTGTAAATGTGTTACCCGTTGATGAAAGAGTGCTTGGTGATTACTTCAACGATAAGCCCTATAAGCGACAATTTCAGCAATGGTTGGGGGATGTGTGGCAAGAAAAAGATCGGTTGCTACAAGAGATTTACAAATAAACAAAAGGGGAGCGACGTGTTCCCCTTTTGATTGATATCGATGTGCTTATTTTAGTGTCAGCAAGTAGTTCACCAGAGAGAAGTACTCATCCATCGTTTTGATGCTTTGTGCTTGAACTAGGTATTTGTTGTTAACGATAACCGCAGGAACGCCGGTTAGACCGCTGTTTTCAAATTGCTTGTCCATACGGCGAACCATTGAATCAACCGCGAAGCCTTTGAATGCAGAATCGAATTTTTTCGCGTCTACACCTTCATCAAGGAAGATTTGACGAAGTTCTTCATCATTACGTGGCGCCTTCTTTAGATTGTGGATGCGGTTAAACATCACTGGCACCATTTTGTCTTCCACTTTTAATGCAACCATCGTTGCGTAGGCTTTGCTCATTGATGGGCCCATGTTGCCACCCATGAAAGAAACGTGGTTTTTTAATAGCTTAGTACCTTCTGGCAACTGCTTTTTCAGTTGCTGGATAACCGGTTCAAAGCTATTACAGTGCGGGCAGTAGAAAGAGAAAAACTCCGTCACAAGAGGTTTTTTTGATGCCTCAAGATCCAATACTTTGTAATGTTCACCTTCTTTGAATTGCGCTGCATGTGCCGACAGGCTTAACATCAGCATAGAAAACAGTGCGAACAGTTTTTTCATCGAAATATCTCCATTTTTGAATTTTTGGCCTGACTTACCATTGAGGCATTAAAGACAGCGGTGCTTCTTCTAAAGCGGCGATCTGCTCTTTAAATGCAAGGACCTGACCTTCCCAGTATTTTGGCTCATTAAACCATGGAAAAGCGAGAGGAAATGCAGGGTCATGCCAACGTTTTGCTAGCCATGCCATATAGTGCACCATTCGTAGACCGCGAAGTGGCTCGATTAGTTTCAATTCTGCAGGATTAAAATCGCAAAACTCTTGGTAAGCCTCTAAAACAATATCCAACTGCATCAGTTTGTCTTGGCGTTCACCGTTCAGTAGCATCCATAAGTCTTGTACTGCAGGGCCGTTACGAGCGTCATCCAAATCAACAAACATAGGGCCATCTCGCCACAAAATATTGCCTGGGTGGCAATCGCCATGCAAACGAATCATATTGAAGCCTTCTTGCCAGTGGCTTTCAATTGATTTGATCAGCATATCCAAGTCATTGAAGAAGCTGTTCTCCAAGTGCATTGGAATCATATTGGCGTTTTGCAGAATCTCTCTTGGTTGATACAGGTATTCTTGTAAGCCGATCGTAGGGCGATGTTGGAAGGCTTGGCGGCTGCCGACTTTATGGATTCGGCCAAGGAAACGCCCTACACCTTCGAGCTGATCTAAATTGTCAACCTCGTATTGGCGACCACCCACGCTATCAAACAGCGCAAAAGCATAGCCTTGATAGTGATGCAGGGTTTCACCGTTGATGCGCACAGGTGGTGCGACGGGGATCTCATTGCCAATCAGCTCTAAAGTAAAGTCGTGCTCCTCTTGGATCTGTTCATTGCTCCAACGTTCAGGACGGTAAAACTTGACGACATAACGACGACGCTCTTCGTCAGTAAATTGATAAACACGGTTTTCGTAGCTATTGAGGGGAAGAAAGCCTGATTCTGCGCGAACGCCGATGCTTTCTAACGCGTACCACATAAAGTCTGGGGTAAGGGCGTCAAAGTTAAACATACTTTGGGACATATAAACAAAAAGGCTCATTACTGAGCCTTTTTCCATTAGTCATCGAAGTTATAGCTTCTTGATAAATCGGCTTTCCACTTCAATGGTGAATTCGTTGCTCTTATCGGTGAGTATAAACTGAATTGTCGTAATCGCAGAGTTTAGCTTGTCAGGATCGGCACCAAGACTCATTGGCAGGTTCAATACCTCACCTGGCTGGACCTGAATTGTCTGCTTACCATACCAGCTTACATCGGATAGCCCTTCAACATCCAACGAGTACTCTTGCACTTGCTGAGTTTTGTTGATCACCTTGAGGGTGTAGGTGTTTTCTACTTCTCCCGAGCTATTAACGCGGAACAGTTGGTTACGGTCGCGAATAACACTCATGCCGGCTGGGTCTACCGCTGCAATTTGGGCAAAGAAAAGACCGACCATGACGAGTAGTACGGCACCATAGCCTAGCAGCTTCGGACGCATGACTTTGGTACTCTTACCCGATAAGCGATGCTCGGTGGTGTAACTAATTAGGCCTTTCTCGTAGCCCATGCGATCCATGGTGTTGTCACACGCATCAATACAGGCGCCACAGTTGATACATTCATACTGCAAGCCGTCACGAATATCGATACCTGTTGGGCACACCTGCACACACAAATCACAATCAATACAATCACCCAAACCAAGCTGCTTTGGATCGGCTTTACGCGGACGTGGGCCACGTTTTTCCCCACGTTTTGCATCGTAGCCAACGATGAAGGTGTCTTTATCAAACATGGCAGACTGGAAGCGCGCGTAAGGACACATGTGAATACACATGATGGAACGCATCCAACCAGCATTACCATAAGTACAAATGGCAAAGAACATTACCCAAAAGACGGGCCAGAAGTTGGCGTTAAAGGTGAAAAAGTCGATAACCAATTGCTTCATTGGTACGAAGTAGCCAACAAAAGTAAAACCAGTGGCGAGTGCAATGGCAAACCAAGCTATATGTTTGACGGTTTTACGCATCGCTAAATTCGCCGTCAGCTTATTGGAGTCTTGTTTACGGCGTTTATTGGCACTACCTTCGAGCTTCTCTTCAAACCAGATATACATGAAGGTCCAGACGGTTTGTGGGCAGAGATAGCCACACCAAACCCGACCTAAGAAGGTGGTAATAAAGAACAACCCAAACGCCGCGATCACAAACAGCAAGGCGAGTAGGGTAAGATCTTGTGGGTACAGGGTGGTACCGAAAAAGTTGAACTGCTGGTTGCCAATATCAAGTAAGATCGCTTGACGTTCACCGTAAGGAATCCACGGTATCAAAGCGAAGAGAAGTAGTAAGAACCAACCACCGTAACGACGTAGTTTCTGGTAAGTCCCTTTGCTTTCGCGTACATAGATGCGATTACTTGGGTTAAACCGATCCCCGTTTCCTTTATGGGGTTTGGGATTATAGGTTTTAGGAGTCACATCTTTGATATCGATCTTGTCCTGACTCATGCACTCATCCTTCTTAGGCTTTTATAATGTACGGCGTCATTTCTATTGATGTCGCTCGATGACATTGCTGCTCGTTCCGTCATAAATATGACCGAACATAATTATTTTAGTAAATACTGATGAACGGCGATTATACAATCAATAACAATTCCGTTTCTTTAACGCAGTCAATGTTTAACAACAAAAATCAGTACAGTTAACCTGATAATTGGCTGAACAGTTATAACCAATTGTGGGACTAAAAACTTTGGTTATAAAAAAGCGACTCACAGAGAGAGTCGCTTAAAGAATACTGGCTGTTGAGCTGGTTATTTGATGATGCCACGAGCGCGTAGGATCGCCGTTTTAAAATCGTCCTCTTGGTCTTTTTTGAGTCCAGGGATCATTTCATCTTTGCTGCTATTACGCATTTTAAGGTGGTAGATCAGTACATCGTCGGTCAGATCTTCTAGCTTTCCTTCATAGCCTGCTTCTTTTGCCAGCTTAACGATGAACTGCAAGAGGTTCAGCTCTTGATCTTTATGCCATTCAGGCTCTAGTAGCTCAAGCAGCTCTTCAATGCGATGACACTTCATTTCTTTCTCCACAGAATTTATAGGTGTAATTAGCAGTAAAGGTACCAAATTGCTTTGCTAAGACCAAATAGGAAAAACGATCTCTTTCACCGAGGTTTGTTCTAAGTCTTTGAAGTTTTATGAGCTGCGTGCAAAGAAAAAAGCGCAGCTGGCGCCGCGCTTTTGATTAAGCTGCTTTGATAACTTTGGCCGGAACACTCGACATCATTGCTGTCTTCTCAACCAATGTCATTGCTGGCGCAACTTGCTTTGCCTTTGGTGCAGTAGTAAAGCCACTGCGGCGGCGCATTGCACTAGTATTAGTGTGTGCGAACCTGACTGTTGTTGGGCGCATTAATTTACCTAACTGTCAGGCATATCCATTGCCGATGTAATTGCCTGAATCATTATGAGCTAGGCTCCAACAAGATTGAAGAATCACTCTTCTGGCTCTCGCCAATCCAGTTAATGAGTCAGGAATACCGATATGCATGCATATCAAGTGTAAGATTAGCATCCTTGTAATAATTGGTCGATAGTTGAGCAATTGAATTGTTTAGATTTTGTCATTTTGTCGCGATGTTCGAGGCAATTTTTGTTTGATCCCACGATCAGCAGTAGTAGTATGAGATCTCGATGAAGGAGGTGCCTATGTCATTTTTGAAGAAGACACTTGCCAGTTTTGGGATTGGGAGCGCGAAGGTCGACTCAATCTTAAACCAAGACGTGCTATACCCAGGTCAAAGTGTGGATGTGTCTATCCATGTATATGGTGGTGCGACTGAACAAGCGATCGACAACATTGATTTAAAACTCTGTTGCCGCTACATCGCAGAAGCCCCTGATGACCGTGGTGCGCGAGAAGGACACAGCATGCGCCGAGTACCTCAAACTCATGTGCTTGCTAAGTGGAGTCTCCCTTACGCATTTACCATCCATTCCGGCGAAGAGCGTACCTTCGATGTTAAGCTCGATGTGCCTTGGAACACGCCTATCACCATTGGTGATGCCAAAGTATGGTTAGAAACCGGCTTAGACGTTGCCGCAGCTTTGGATCCGACTGATAAAGACATCCTCACCGTTCGACCTGATCCACTGATGGATGCGGTACTATCTGCATTTGAAGCGCAAGGTTTACGAATTCGCCAGGTGGAATGCGAGGAAGTGAAAGGATTCGATCTACCATTTGTGCAAGAGTTTGAACTGGTGCCAACCGACGGACCTTACCACGGCGTGTGGCGCGAATTAGAATTTGTTGCCCACCGCAGTGAGCAAGAGCTCAAGTTGTGGTTTGAAGTTGACCGCACACGCAAGGGGCAAGGTGGCATGCTCGCGAGCTTACTGAGTAGTGGCAAACTCAAGCGAGAGCTGACCATTCCTGCCACGACTAAGCCAGATCAAGTTGGCGAACTGGTACTCAATTATCTCGATCAAACTACTGCCGTTCATGAGTCTTAATTTAAGCTTACACGTGTAAGCCTAATGTGCCATACTAGAGCAAATTTCAAACTCTAGTATAGGCGCATTGATGTCCGAGCTGCAGAAACCTCAATACAGTCAACGTGAAGAACTGGCCAATACCATCACCCACGGTATAGGGATGATTTTTGGTATTGTTGGCTTGATACTGCTGTTAGTTAAAGCCATAGACCATCAAGCTGACACTTTAACGCTTACCAGTATGGCGATTTATGGTGCGAGTATTATCGTGCTATTTTTGGCCTCGACGCTCTATCATGCGATCCCTCATCCCAAAGCGAAACGTTGGCTAAAAACCTTCGACCACTGTGCTATTTACCTTTTGATAGCAGGCAGCTATACCCCTTTCTTGTTAGTCAGCTTAAGAACACCTCTAGCATTTGGGTTGATGATCGTTATTTGGAGCATTGCGTTGATCGGCATCATCATGAAAGTTGCGTTCGTCTATCGATTTAAAAAGCTTTCTTTGATGACGTATTTAGTGATGGGATGGTTATCGTTGATTGTGATTTATCAGTTGGCGATCAACTTGGACGTCGGCGGACTTACACTGCTTGCTGCTGGTGGAGTTGTGTATTCACTGGGCGTGATTTTCTACGTTGCGAAGCGCATTCCCTTTAACCATGCGATTTGGCACGGCTTTGTTTTGGCTGGCTGCGTGTGCCATTTCTTTGCGATTTATTACTTTGTTGAGCCTATCTAGCCGATAGGCTCAACAAAGAATATTAAACACGTATTAGCGAGTTTTTACCTCTAGCACTTTGGCAGAAAACTGGTATTGCTGTGATTGCGGTACAGCCAATTTAATGCTCTTACCTTGTTCCGCTTGCTGTGGTCGCAGGTAGGTATCCGCCATGCGCTTGATGGATTGCCAAACCGTCACGTTTTCTTTTGCCAGTTGCTGACCAGACATATCAAACACTTGCACCTCAACTTCCACTTGAATGACAGATTGAGAGCTTTGGTTAGTGATTGATGTAGGCAAAATAAGCTCACCGCTTTGATAGCTTGCTGAACCAATCAATACATCCACACCTGAATCTGATAGCTGCATGGTTGGCTTTTTGGCGTTTACCACCACGGTCGTGCCAACGGTTTTCGTTACCACTGGAATTGTCGCAATCGCAGGAGCTACGATTGTTTCAACTACGCTTGCTGTTGTTTGTGTCTCCGTCGCTTGCTGCGCCGGTTTTTTCATGACGTATTCCCAGGTAAAGTCATCGTTTAACTTCACTTCTCGACCATCGGCTAAAGTGATGACCTCGGCGGCGTATGTGGATGAGGCGGCAAGTAGGGTCGCCAGAGTAATCCATGTTTTCATTGTTATACCTTTTAATTAGAGTCTGCTTAGCGGCGCCAAAACGCAGGAAAGAACAGTACAAGAATAGTCAGAATTTCCAAGCGGCCCATTAACATCCCAAAGCTTAAGAGCCATTTGGCAGTATCGGGCAGAGGCGCGAAGTTGCCTGTCGGGCCAATCACACTACCCATACCAGGGCCAACATTGGCAACGGCGGTGATTGAGCCAGAAATACTGGTCACAGGGTCGAGGCCAAGAGCACTTAAACAACCCGCGATAAAGATAATGGTGATAAAAAACATCAAGCCAAATGCCACCACTGAGCGAACAATATCATCATTCACCGGTCGCTGGTTATAACGCTGTACAAACACCCCTGAAGGGTGAATCAACTTCATCATTTGTTTGTTTAGCAGCGTCATCGCAATTTGGAAGCGGAAGATTTTGATCCCGCCAGACGTTGATCCTGAGCATGCTCCCGCCATCATTAAGAATGCGAAAAGAGTAGTGGGTAATGCGCCCCATGCGGTGAAGTCTTCTAAGCCAAAGCCAGTTGTGGTGACGACAGAGACAATATTAAACATCGACACTCGCAGGGCATCCAAAATGGTGTACCCATCTCGAATCACTAGCCAAGCTGAAATCACTAAGCTAGAGAATACGAACAGGTACGCAAATCCTCTAACTTGAGCGTCGTTAACCAACACATCAATACGGCGTTTACGTAACGCGGCGATAAAGAGCAAAAACGGCAAACCACCTAAGAACATAAAGGTAGTGGCCACCCAATGTGCGCCATTAGAGAAGTGGTTCATTGATCCATCAGACGTAGAGTATCCACCCGTCGATAGCGTAGTAAAGGCATGGTTGATTGCTTCGAACAGGTTCATGCCGGTGATCAAGTAGCCCAAAATACATAGGCCTGTTAGCATCAAATAAACCGCTACGATGTTTTTGGCGACCGTTTTCGCTCTTGGACTACTTTTATCCGACCAATCTGATGATTCGGTTTGGAATAGCTTCATACCACCGACATTCAGCATAGGTAGCACTGCTACCGCCATCACGATAAAACCAATGCCACCAAGCCACTGTAAAATAGAGCGCCACAACAATATACTCGGCGCCATGTTGTCTAGGCCACTGAGCACCGTTGAGCCCGTCGTGGTGATACCCGACATCGTTTCGAAGTAGGCGTCGGTGAAGCTGATGTGGTTGATAAACACAAATGGCAAGGCGGCAAACGCACTCGCGATGGTCCAAACCAAACTGGTGATGAGGAACATATCGCGTACGCTGAGTTTGAACTTGGCGGTTCGACCTATCGTTAGGCAGATGAAGGCGGCAAGGTGCGTGATCACAACGGCTTGGGCGAAATCGAGGAATCCCCCCGTACCGGTAAAGAAAGCGACCAAAGTCGGCACGTACATAAACAGGGCCAGTTTGGATAAAACCAGCCCGATAACAAACAGTACGGGACGTAAGTTGACCATAGGAAAATCCTAGAGGAAGAATGGACTCGGCTGGAATAGCGCTTCGACGTCTGATACGTATTTTTTGTTGACCAGGAACATCACCACATGGTCATCCTGCTCGATGACCGTACGGTCGTGGGCAATAAGAACTTCTTCGCCACGAACGATAGCACCAATGGTGGTCCCAGGTGGAAGTTTTATATCTCCAATCGCACGTCCAACCACTTTAGATGTACTTTCATCACCGTGAGCGACGGCTTCAATCGCTTCCGCAGCGCCGCGGCGAAGTGAGGACACGTTTACGATATCAGCGCGACGAACGTGCGTTAGCAAGGCTGAAATAGTGGCTTGCTGAGGTGAGATTGCTACATCAATTACGCCGCCTTGTACCAGGTCTACATAAGCGCCACGTTGGATCAGCACCATCACTTTTTTAGCGCCCATGCGTTTTGCCAACATTGCAGACATGATGTTGGTTTCATCTTCGTTGGTCAGCGCGATGAAGACGTCGACTTGGTCGATGTTCTCTTCCGAGAGAAGCTCTTGGTCTGCCGCATCACCGCAGAACACGATGGTGTTTTCTAGTTGCTCAGAGAGCTTTTCTGCACGCTGGTAGTTACGCTCAATCAGCTTCACGCTGTAAGTTTGCTCTAGGCGTTTAGCCAAGCTTGCGCCGATGTTACCCCCGCCAACAATCATGATGCGGCGGTACGGTTTTTCTAGACGCTGAAGCTCACTCATCACTGAGCGAATATGATTACTTGCTGCAACGAAGAACACTTCATCGTCGGCTTCAATAATCGTGGTGCCTTGTGGGCGAATCGGGCGACCCTGGCGGAAAATAGCCGCCACACGGGTATCGATGTGCGGCATGTGCTCACGCAAAGCAGACAGCGCATTACCCACCAGCGGGCCACCATAGTAGGCTTTCACCGCCACTAGGCTGACTTTCTGTTCAGCAAAGCTCACCACTTGCAGCGCGCCTGGGTATTGGATCAGACGTTCGATGTAGCTCGTGACGAGTTCTTCTGGTGCGATAAGGTGATCAACAGGAATAGCGCCAGATTTAAACAGGGCTTCTTTTTCTGCCAAGTATTCTGGAGAGCGAATACGTGCAACGCGGTTTGGGGTATTGAATAGAGTGAACGCGACCTGACAGGCAGCCATGTTGGTTTCATCAGTGTTGGTTACTGCGACGAGCATATCGGCGTCTTGCGCGCCAGCTTCATGCAGCACGTCTGGGTGGCTCGCATGGCCATTGACCACACGCAGGTCGTATTTGTCCTGCAATTCACGCAGTCGGTCGGCATTATTGTCGACGATGGTGATGTCGTTGTTTTCACCCACTAGGTTTTCTGCCAGTGTGCCGCCAACCTGACCTGCACCAAGAATAATGATCTTCATACTCTTTTCTCGTATCTGAAAAAGGCGATTGAAATCACTTCAATCGCCCTATTTAGCATGCTGTTACGCGTGTGTTTTAGTTAGCACTGCGTAGTAGAAACCATCCATATCTTCTTCGCCTGGTAGAATTTGACGACCAGGCTGGTCGGGATCAGAATCCAGCAGTTGCGCATCCGCGGTACGTGCTAAAAACGCTTTTACTTGCTCCACGTTTTCTTGCGGTGTGATTGAACAAGTCGCGTAAACCATGGTGCCGCCGGGCTTCAGTTGCGTCCACATGGCATCAAAAATTTCACTTTGCAGCTCTGCTAATGCGGTGATGTCGTCTGCACGACGTAGCCATTTGATGTCTGGGTGACGACGAATCACGCCAGTCGCAGAACATGGGGCATCCAGCAAAATGCGATCAAATTGCTCGCCTTGCCACCATTCTTGTGGATTACGCGCATCACCGCAAACCACTTTTGCCTGAAGGTTGAGACGCTTCAGGTTTTCATGCACACGTTTCAAGCGTGTGTCGTCGCAGTCAATCGCGACCACTTCACTGCCTGACGTGCGCTCTAGAATGTGCGCCGTCTTGCCACCTGGCGCTGCACAGCAATCTAAAATCAGTTCGCCGTCTTGTGGTTTTAGATAGTTGATCGAGAGCTGCGCCGCCGCATCTTGGACCGAAACCCAACCTTTTTCAAAACCAGGTAGCTTCATCACGTCACATGGTGCGGCCAATTTTATGGCGTCCATTGCTTCTGTGTGTGGCGTGCTATCAATGTTTTCATTTTTGAGTAGCGTTAGGTATTCATCACGAGTATGGTGCTGGTGGTTTACACGCAGCCACATTGGCGCTTTTTGGTTGTTGGTTTCAACAATGCTTTCCCACTGCTCTGGGTAAGCTTCTTGCAGCAGTTTAAGTAACCAGCTTGGGTGGCCGTACTTGCCCGAATTGTTGCTGACCGCCATTTGGTCTAGCTCTTCTTGGTTGCGCTGGTAGTTACGCAATACCGCGTTGATAAGACCGCGCAGACGAGGGCCTTTCAGCTCTTTAGTACCTTCAACCGTTTCACCGACTGCAGCGTGCGCAGGAATACGCATGAAGCTTAGTTGATAAATGCCAACCAAAATAAGGTGATGGAAAACGCGTTGTTTGCCTTTTAACGGCTTATCCATCAATTGGTTTGCAATCATTTCTAGGCGAGGGAGGTAACGTAGAGCGCCGTAACAGATCTCTTGTAGAAGAGCGTGGTCACGTGGTCGTACGTTTTGTTGAGCCGCTGGAAGAGCGCTTGAAAGTGAGTGGCCCTTGTCGACGACAAGATACAAGACGTTGGCAGCCGCAGCGCGAACATTCATGATGAGTACCTTAAAGTAAAGGAGGGCATCTCTGCCCTCTAAAAGTTCGTATTATTGGTCTTTGACACTATTGTCTGGCTTTTTAAACCAGTTGGGTGCCAACTTCAAACCAAGATGCACGTGAGTTCAAAATATCTTGAACTGACATGGCTTTTTTACCCGGAACTTGCAGTTGTTCCAGTACCAGTGTGCCATTGCCTGTCGCAACATAAATACCGGTTTTATCTGCTTGCACAATCGTGCCCGCTGGCTTGCCACTGCTTTGTTCTGCCACACGGCTTTGCCATACTTTGATGCTGTTTTCAGCCGCTTCAAAGTGGCTCATTGGCCATGGGTTGAATGCGCGAACGCAACGCTCAATGTGTGCCGCGTCGTCATTCCAATTAATGCGTGCTTCTTCTTTGCTTAGCTTCTTCGCGTAGTTTGCAAGCTCGTCATCTTGCTTTACTGGCTCAGCTTTACCTGTTGCGATGTCTGCTAGGCAGTCAATCAGAGCATCAGGGCCTAAGCCTGCAAGTTTTTCGTACATAGATGCGCTGGTGTCACTTGCTTCAATCGGCAATGTTGCGATTTTCAGCATGTCACCTGTATCCAAGCCAATGTCCATCTGCATGATGGTTACACCTGTTTCTGCATCACCAGCCCAAATTGAGCGTTGGATAGGAGCTGCACCACGCCAGCGAGGAAGAATCGAACCGTGCACGTTAATACAGCCCAGTTTAGGCGTATCTAGCACGACTTGTGGAAGCAATAGACCGTAAGCCACAACCACCATGATGTCGGCGTTCAGATCAGCAAGCTCTTGCTTGGCTTCATCTGATTTGAAGTTTTCTGGCTGGTATACCGGAATATCGTGCTCAAGCGCGATGGTTTTCACTGGGCTGGCAGTAAGCTTCTTACCACGACCTGCTGGGCGGTCTGGTTGAGTGTATACCGCAATTACTTCGTGCTCCGAAGACAACAACGCCGCCAAGTGACGGGCGGCGAAATCCGGAGTACCTGCAAAGACAATACGTAAAGACTGACTCAAGGTAGGCTTCCTTCTAATTAAATTGTATCGAGATTAAGCGTTTTGCTGTTTCTCGTTAAAGCGTTTGATTTTCGCTAGCTTGTCTTGAATACGCTTACGCTTAAGTGGCGATAGGTAATCAACGAACAGTTTACCCATTAGGTGGTCTAGTTCGTGTTGAACGCAGATTGCTAGCAGATCGTCAGCGTCAAATGTGTATTCTTTGCCGTCGCGATCTAGGGCTTTAACCGTAACTTCAGCAGCGCGAGGCACAAGTGCGCGAGCACCTGGTACCGATAGACAGCCTTCTTCGATGCCGTCTTCACCACGCTTTTCCAGAATCTCAGGGTTGATAAGCACCATCGGCTCATCGCGAGTTTCTGAAATATCAATCACTACGATACGTTTGTGGATATCAACCTGCGTTGCAGCAAGGCCAATACCTTCTTCGTCGTACATGGTTTCAATCATGTCATCGACGATTTTTTGAATCTCAGGTGTCACCGCTTCAACAGGCTTTGCGACTGTGCGCAGGCGATCATCCGGGAATGTTAATACTTGTAATACAGACATATTCACTCGAAATATTGAACTGTGCCGAAACAGCACAAACCTTGTTGTCTCAATTCTAGACATTTTATAGCCTAAATGACAGCATCCTTGCACCAATTTCCATTCTGGTTCCTGCTTAATAGATCAAGGACGAGGGTCATGAATCGAATTTTCCGCAACGTTGCCAGTGTTACGTTGCCGTTACTTTTCTCTTTCAACGCTGTAGCAAATGTGGATGCGAACCCACTGACTGTTAAAGATGATGCGCCACAAACATATGTAGTTGTGAAGGGCGATACGCTATGGGATATTTCGGCCATGTACTTGGATAGCCCGTGGTTGTGGCCTCGTTTATGGCAAGTAAACCCAGAAATCGATAACCCTCATTTAATTTATCCCGGAGACAAGCTGTCTTTGGTGTGGATTAACGGTCAGCCCGTGTTGAGCCTAAAACCGGTTAAGAAGCTGAGCCCGAAAGCTCGCATCACAGAAAAGAAAGCCGTACCAACGGTCGCGGAAGGTTTGGTGATGCCTTACCTCAAATCGGATCGGTTGCTAGATAAAGATTCGTTGAACAGAGCAGCAAAAGTGATGGGTAGCAGCAAAGGCAGTAAGTATCTGACTGCAGAAGATGTGCTGTATATCAATGGCAATCAGACCGCGACAGGTTGGGCTATTTACCGACCAGTAGCTACCTTTTCGCGTGACGATGTGTCCGAAGAGATTACCGCGCTGCGTTTGATTGCCAAAGGCGAGCTCGTTGAAGCTTCGAGTGATTATTCAGGTTTGAAGCTTACATCGCAAATGCAAGAAATCCTACGTAACGATATCGCGTTGCCAAATCAATCGGTTGAGAATACTGACTTCACGACTACGTTCTATCCGCTGCCGTCGCCACAAGGCAGTTCTGCAAAGTTGCTAGGTAATATCGAAGGTATTCGCTTTAGTTCAACTAACCAAGTCGTGGTGATTGATAAAGGCACGTCAGATAATCTCAAGCAAGGCAGTGTGTTTGATTTAAAAGAAGACGCGCACCCAGTTTACAAAGACGGCGATGAGTTCAAGAAAGAGTTTGGCGTGCTTGATAAGAAAATTACTTTGCCTCAAAGCAAAGTTGGTGAGTTGCTGGTCATTCGTCCTTATGAGTACTTTAGCTTGGCACTGATCACTAACAGTACGAAACCCATTAACCAAGATATTTCGGTGGTGTCACCGTTGGCGGACGAATTAACCATCGATGAATCGACGAAATAACGATGATCTCGTTGCCTGGTTAAAACTGAGTTGTTTACCAGGCATTGGCGGCGTCAAAATGAATAAGCTACTGGCAAGAGACACGCCATGTAACATCGTAAACTTCTCTCCTGAACAGCTACAACAACTTGGGTTAACAACTAAGCAAATTCAAGCTTGGGCTTCAACAGATAAAGAAGTCGATGCTTGTTTAAGCTGGCTTGAGGCTTCTACAAACCATCATATCCTGACACTGACTGACCCGCGTTATCCACCTCAACTCAAACAAATCGTTGCACCGCCACCTCTACTTTTTGTTCAAGGAAACCCTACTTGTCTTTCTCAGCCACAAATCGCGATGGTTGGCAGTCGAAATGCGAGTATTGATGGATTACAGCATGCACGTCAGTTTGCTGCAGAGTTTGTTCAGCACGATTTTATTGTCACCAGTGGTCTCGCTTTAGGCATTGATGGTCATGCGCATGATGGTGCGTTGCAAGCGGGTGGTAAGACGATTGCGGTGCTAGGATCTGGCTTAGAAAATATTTATCCGGCACGTCATCGTGGTTTAGCGCAACGTGTTATTGAACATGGGGCTTTGGTGTCTGAGTTTCGGCCTAATGCCAAGCCGCGCCCAGAAAACTTCCCGCGTCGTAATCGTATTATTAGTGGATTATCGCTTGGTGTGCTGGTCGTCGAGGCGGCGAAAAAGAGCGGCTCGTTAATTACAGCTCGTTACGCGCTTGAGCAAGGTCGAGAAGTATTTGCGCTGCCAGCGTCAATCAATGCCCCCAATGCCTGCGGTGGAAACCAGTTGATACGTCATGGCGCTTGCCTCGTAGAAAAGACGAAAGATGTCTTAGATGAAATACAGTCCTTGCTTGATTGGTCTATTAATCAGAGTACCGATTTATTTTCTACGTTAAATGATGAAGAAGAATTGCCATTTCCTCAGCTGTTAGCTAACGTAGGAAGTGAAGCTACACCGGTTGATATTCTTGCAAACAGGACCAATATACCTGTCCAAGAAGTCATGATGCAGCTCTTAGAGTTAGAACTCTCTGGGCATGTCGTTGCGGTTTCAGGTGGCTATATTCGAAAGGGGAGGGGCTAGCTATGATGATGGATATACTGATGTATCTATTCGAAACCTACATCCATAGCGATGCAGAGTTACAGGTCGAACAAGACGAGTTGGAAGAAGAATTGCTTCGCGCTGGCTTCCAACAAAAAGATATCTATAAAGCCCTTGTCTGGTTAGAAGAGCTCGCAGCGCTGCAGCAAAGTGATACATCTTCTGCGATTTCGGCTTGTATCGCGTCATCATCGACTCGTATCTACACTGCGAAAGAGATACAGCGTTTGGATTTGGAGTGCCGAGGTTTTTTATTGTTCCTTGAGCAAATCAATGTATTGACGACAGAAACTCGTGAAATGGTGATTGACCGAGTGATGGGGCTAGAAACGAGCGAGTTTGAGCTTGAAGACCTCAAATGGATCATTTTGATGGTGCTGTTTAATGTGCCTGGTAATGAAAACGCTTATACGCTAATGGAAGAGCTGTTGTACACCAAAGAACAAGGGATTCTTCACTAACCCAATCTAGGCAAGTTCGAGTTTAGCTAGCAAGAACGCGAGCTTGTCTTTTGGTGTGTTTTTCACGAAACGGTAAGTATGAGTAGTAAAATCGACAACACCCTTTTCTCTGCCCATGAACACTCATTGGAACACGAGCCGTGTCCTAAATGTGGCAGCGAGTTGACCCTCAAACATGGCAAACACGGTCCCTTTCTTGGCTGTAGCCACTACCCAAGCTGTGATTACATCAAAGCCCTGCACAACAATGATGGACACATCGTCAAAGAGCTTGGCGTTCCTTGTCCAGATTGTGGTAACGAGTTGGTATTACGCCAAGGGCGTTATGGCATGTTTGTTGGTTGCAGTAACTATCCGGCGTGCCATCATATTGAGTCGATTAATCAACCTGAGCCAGAAAAGCAGTCGCAAGAGCACCACGCGTGCCCTGAATGCGGTAAAGGTCATTTAGTTGAACGTAAGACGCGTTTTGGTAAAACTTTCTACGCATGTGATAACTACCCTAAATGCAAATTTGCTGTGAACCTTGCTCCGGTCAAGGGGCGATGCGAAGAATGTGGTTTTACGTTGTTGGTGGAGAAGAAACTCGCCAGTGGTGTGAAATTGCAATGTGCCAACCGTAAGTGCCAGCACACTCAACAAGGGTAAATACATCAAAGGAATTAAAAAGGGTCGCATCGTGCGACCCTTTGTGGTTTTTGGGGCTAGATTTTAGCGTTGTGCTTGTTTCGCAAACTCGTGCACGGCTGGGAAAGCCTGTTCATCCAATACGTCTGCTAATGCACAAAGTTTACGATTAAGTTCGCCAGTGTAGTCACCACATACGTTGATGTGGCCCATCTTGCGACCCGCACGTTTTTCTTTGCCGTACCAATGAATGTGGCAACCATCCATCGCTAGCAATGCTTCTGGTAGTGTGTCTTCACCAAGAATATTAATCATCGAGGTTTCACGAACCAACTTCGTGCTACCCAAAGGCATGCCGCACACGGCGCGTAGATGATTCTCAAATTGACAGGTTTCTGCACCCTGTTGAGTCCAATGACCAGAGTTGTGTACGCGTGGTGCGATTTCATTGACTAGCAAAGTACCGTCAACATCGAAGAACTCCAGCGTTAGCACACCAACGTAATTCAAGCTGTTGGCAACGGCCGTGAACATCTGTTTTGCTTGCTCTTGCAACTCTGGTGCATCAATCGCAGTAGAAAGGCTCAATACACCATTGGTGTGGACGTTCTCTGCCAGAGGGTACACTTCAACGCTGCCATCTTTACCGCGAGCACCAACCAGTGAAACTTCGCGGTTAAAAGGGACAAATTCCTCAGCAACAATCGCTTGAGTTGGTGTTGCGGCAATGCACTCTGCCATCTCAGTCCAAATGTCGTCGACTTGAGAAGCTTCTTTTAAGCGCCATTGGCCTTTACCATCGTAGCCACCCAATGCACTTTTCAGAACCATTGGCATACCAACGTGTTCAATTGCGCGCTCAAAGTCTTCACGAGTTTCAATGACGTAGTATTTCGCGTTGCGCACGCCAGCATCATCAAGCAGTGCTTTTTCAATACGGCGATCACCACCTGCTTTGATGGCTTGCGTACTTGGTAGGAACTTGCCGCTCGCTTCGCAAACCTTGAGCACGTCATGTGGAATATGCTCGAACTCGGCAGTAATCACATCAACTTGCGTAATCGCATTTTCCAAGCCATGGCTAAGTACCTGTTGAGTTAAAGGGTGAACGACATCACCGCTGCTGACATCGTAAGCTGAAATTTGAATATTCAGTGGCGCACCAGCCAGAGACATCATACGAGCCAACTGACCCGCACCAAGAACCAGTACATGCATCTGATTAATCCTCTGCAGGGTTTGCATTTGCGAGAACTGTTTCCGTTTGCTCATTACGGAATGCTTCTACCTTCGCCATGATGTTTTCATCATGAGTGCCTAGGATTTGCGCAGCTAGGATACCGGCGTTTGCTGCGCCCGCTTCGCCAATCGCCAATGTACCAACCGCAATTCCCTTTGGCATCTGTACAATAGAAAGCAGTGAATCCATACCTTTCAGTGCACGAGACTGAACGGGAACCCCAAGCACTGGCAAACTAGTAAACGCCGCCGCCATACCAGGTAGGTGGGCTGCACCACCTGCGCCTGCGATGATAACTTTGATGCCGCGTTCTTTTGCGCCACTGGCGTAGTCAGCCAGTAATTGAGGAGTTCGGTGTGCTGACACGACTTTTGTTTCGTAAGGCACGCCAAATTGATCTAGCATGTCCGCTGCTAGTTTCATGGTTGGCCAATCGGATTTAGAACCCATGATGATACCGACTTTCATCTCAAACTCCTTTAAGCTGCAAAAATTAGGTGAGCTATAAATTTGTGCGCATTATACGGGGATTTTTATCTCAAGCAAACGTTTGCGTCTTGTTGTTGGCGCTATTGATACATTTTATAAAAAAATTGCTTTAGTGTCTGAGAATGAATATTTGTACACTTAGTGAAAACAACACAGTCAAACAAATAGGAAGTAATCGGTGGATAACTTTGAACAAGTGCTCAACGCACTCAAGCAAGGCGAAGTGATTGCCTATCCAACAGAAGGGGTTTTTGGTGTCGGATGTGATCCAGATAACCCAGAAGCAATTCAAAAGCTATTAGAGCTCAAGCAGCGTCCGGTAGAAAAAGGGCTGATTCTCATCGCTGCAAGTTACGATCAGCTCTTGCCTTATATTGATGAATCTCAGTTGACTGAAGAACAATTACAGACTGTTCATGCCACTTGGCCAGGCCCATACACTTGGATCATGCCAGCGAGCGATAAAGTATCCAACTGGGTTTCAGGGCAGTTTGATTCAATTGCGGTTCGTGTGACTGATCATCCTTTGGTGCAAAAAATGTGTAATGCATTCGGAAAGCCGTTAACCTCTACCAGCGCGAATCTTTCCGGCTTACCACCGTGTATGACCACGGAAGAAGTCGAAGAACAGTTGGGTGATAAGCTGGTCGCCATTCTTCGTGGCGAGACCAGCGGTCGTGATAAACCCAGCGAGATTCGTGACGCCAAAACTTCACAAATATTAAGACAGGGTTAACCCTGCTAGCCAGCCATCATTAGGTTTCACGTAATAGGTAATAACGTATGTCAGCGATCGATAAGCACGCCGTAAAGCAGTTCTTGATGTCACTTCAGGACTCCATTTGTCAGCAGTTAGAACAAGAAGATGGAAAGGCCGTCTTTGTCGAAGATGCATGGCAACGTGAAAAAGGAGAGCGTCTGGGTGGCGGTGGTCGCTCACGTGTTTTGCGTGATGGCCTTGTTTTCGAGCAGGGAGGCGTGAACTTCTCGCATGTGGAAGGGAAAGAAATGCCAGCATCTGCGACAGCGCATCGCCCAGAGCTAGCGGGTCGTCGTTTTGAAGCGATGGGTGTTTCTTTGGTTATTCACCCTAAAAACCCTTACGTACCGACTTCACACGCCAATGTCCGCTTCTTTATTGCAGAAAAAGATGGCGAAGACCCAATTTGGTGGTTTGGTGGTGGTTTTGACCTAACGCCGTTCTATCCATTTGAAGAAGATTGCCAATCATGGCACGACACTGCAAAACTGCTTTGTGCGCCATTTGGTGACGATGTTTACCAAGAGCATAAAGCATGGTGTGACAAATACTTCTTCCTACCACATCGTAATGAAACTCGCGGTGTTGGCGGTTTGTTCTTTGATGATCTAAACCAGTGGGAATTTGATAAGTGTTTTGCTTACATCAAAGCAGTGGGTGAAGGCTATTGCCAGGCTTACTTGCCGATCGTTTCTCGTCGTAAAGAGATCAAGTATGGTGAGCGTGAGCGTGAATTCCAACTATATCGTCGCGGCCGTTACGTAGAGTTCAACTTAGTGTATGACCGTGGCACCTTATTTGGTTTACAAAGTGGTGGGCGTACTGAGTCGATTCTGATGTCAATGCCGCCGCTCGCTCGCTGGGAGTACTGCTACGAGCCAGAAGCGGGATCGCCAGAAGCTGAACTTTACGAGCGATACCTAACGGCCCGAGAGTGGTAAGCACGGAATCTCCTTTTCTATATAGATAGATAGTGATAGGGTCATCTGTAATCAGGTGGCCCTGTTTTCTCTATATCTAAGTAAGGAACAAAGGTAAGGAAATGACCCAGCAAATCGATCGCTATGCCGTGTTTGGTAATCCTATCGGACACAGTAAGTCGCCATTCATTCACACCTTGTTTGCTCGTCAAACTAATCAATCTTTGGTGTATACCGCAGAAAGTGCACCTGTTGATGGTTTTATTGACGCGGCGAAGGTGTTTTTTGCTGAAGGTGGCAAGGGGTGCAACATCACTATGCCATTTAAAGAAGATGCTTATCAATTTGCTAGTCGATTGACAGAACGGGCTCAGTTAGCAGGCGCGGTAAATACCCTCAAGAAGTTAGACGATGGTGAAATCATCGGTGACAACACTGATGGTGCAGGTTTAGTGCAAGATCTGCTTCAGCATCAGGTTGTATTGGAAGGCGCGCGAATCCTAATTATTGGCGCTGGTGGTGCCGCTCGTGGTGTTATTAAGCCACTACTTGATCAAAAGCCGACCTCTTTAACCATTACCAACCGTACCTTTAGTAAAGCACAGGAGCTTGCAGAGCTGTTTGTCTCTCACGGTCCTATCCTCGCCAAAGAGATGGCAAGTATTGATGAAGAGTATGATGTCATCATTAACTCCACATCCGCTTCTCTAAGTGGTGAACTGCCGACTATTTCATCCTCCATCTTTGCCGCTAACAGTACAAGCTATGACATGATTTATGGCAAAGGGGTGACGAGCTTTAACTTATGGGCAAAAGATAATGGCGCCGCTCATGCGTATGATGGTCTTGGAATGTTAGTTGGGCAGGCTGCGGAAAGCTTTATGCTCTGGCGTGGCTTACGTCCTGGTGCCAAACAAATTCTCAGAGAACTAAGAAAGAACCTTGAAGGTCAATAAGCGATGAATCAATCCATCTTATTCCCAGATATTCAATCATGGGATGAAGTATCACAATCGATAAACTTTTCGGCGCAACAATCAGGCGCACAAATAGTGTGCTTTGTGACGAAACAAAAGTTAGAAAAGCTCAGTGGTTCACTGATTGAAACTGAGCAAGCGGCAATTAAAGTGTTTACTGATTACCGATTCGACCTAGAAGAAATGGCTGAAGAGCTAATAGAAGATGAAGCCTTCAACGAAGAAGGCCATATCATCATCGGTTAACAGGGCTTTAGTTCAAGTCTTTTACTTCATTTAAGTAGTCGTTTTTGTTCTGCACATAGTTATTGGCAGACTTTTGCAAGAAAGCTCGTTCTTTTTCTGATAGAGGGCGAGCTTGTTTTACTGGGCTTCCAACATATAAGTAGCCACTTTCTAATACTTTCCCAGGTGGCACTAAACTGCCTGCTCCGATCATCACCTCTGACTCAATTACAACAGCATCTAAAACAATAGCTCCCATACCAACCAAAACACGATCGTGGATCTCACAACCGTGCAGCATCACTTTGTGGCCAATCGTAACGTCATTACCAATAATCAATGGGTAGCCGTTTGGGTTTTCGGCGTTCTTATGGGTGACATGCAAAACACTGCCATCTTGAATATTCGTTCGATCACCAATGTGAATGTGGTTTACATCACCTCGCGCTGCTACCAGTGGCCAAATGCTAGAATCATCGCCAATTCGGATATCACCGACTAAAACAGAGGTTGGGTCAACGTAAACACGCTCACCAAGTTCAGGCTTTATACCTTTGTAGCTTCTCATTGAGCTCATCTTTTTTCCTTATTCAGGGCGATTACAGGGTGTATGGAGGTAGAATAGTAGTGAAAACTCGCCTTTTAGAATAAAAAACACCCA